>NZ_BAIO01000296.1 GCF_000613305.1 Komagataeibacter kakiaceti JCM 25156 | reverse complement strand
CAGCGCCAGCACGACCGGCGCCGGGCCACAGCGTACGCTCCGCAGGCGGCCCGAACGCGGGATCTGAAAAACACAAGGCCGGGTGCTGGTTCAGCCCCGGCCTTTTTCATGCGGTCATTGGCGGGCATGACAGGCAGGCCCGCGTTCCCCAAAAGCCCCTCATGGATAAAATGGGGCAACTTTTTTCAGGACGGCGGTGTTCCCGGAAGCTCTTTGAAAAAAGCTTCACCAGAAACCTTCTTCTGACAGCGTGTGTTTCAGGGGTGGCTTTTCAGCGGCCCCCAAAAGAAAAGGCCCGCTGAGACAGCGGGCCTTTCCGGGTTTGGGTTGAAGCGGGGACCATCAGTGGCCCGTGGTCAGTTCCTCGGCAATGTCGCCACGCAGCGCGGCTTCATCCAGATGACGGCGGGCTTCGGGCGAGATGGTCAGCACCATGGTCATGAGCGCGGACGCCACATACAGGCCCGAGAAGATCCAGATGATCCCTTCGATCCCGTGCCAGGATTCAAACCATGTCACGATCGCCGGGCCAACCCATGTGCTGGCGCCGGCACCCAGCCCCAGCGCGGACAGCGCGGCGGCCTTTTCCTTGGGGCAGATCTGCGGCACGAGACCCGACAGCGGCACGAAGGCGGCGATCGTCGCGCCATACACCGCGCCCATGATGGCGGCGATGGTGAAGTTGCCGGGGAACATCATCGGCACGTAGTAGAACATCGGCACGGTAATGGCCGCGCCAATACCACCACCAATCGCCACCACGGCCCGATGGCCCAGCCGGTCCGCCGTCATGCCCGACACGAGATTGACCAGAATGTTCGCCAGGAAGATGATCGACAGGAGCTGAAGCCACTGCGACAGCGAGAACCCGATCACCTTGGTGAAGAACGCCGGCATGATCACCAGGAACGCATATTCCGACGAGGTGTTGATCGTGCGCACCAGCATGGCGATGAGCGTCTTGGGCTCGCGCCACAGGATGCTGATGGAACTGAAGAAGATCGTGCCCACAGGCGTGCCGGGACGCGCAAGACGCTGCGTGCCGGTCGGCTCATGCGTCATCAGCAGGGCCAGCAGGCCACCGAACATGACCAGCCCCAGCGAGGACCAGAACGTGGCCATCTCGCCAATCACCGGAATGGCGAAACTGGCGAACAGCGAACCCAGCGTGGGCAGCCCGCCGGAAAAGGCGAACCAGAACCACCCCGCCGCCGAGCCAAGCTGGCGCGGCGGTGTCGCCGCCGCGATCCAGACCAGGAAGCCGTAGGTGAACAGCGGATAGCCGAAACCACGCATGGTGTAGGCGGCCAGCATGATCGGGTAGCTGTTGACCGCCACGCCGAAGGTCAGGAACATCACCTCGAACAGCGCCCAGATACCAAGCCCGATCCACATGACCCGCTTGGGGCCCCACAGATCCGACAGCGGCCCCGACGCCCATGAGGACAGGGAAACGGTCACACCATAAATGGTGAACAGAAGCGCGGTGTCCCGCGATGAAACGCCATGCCCCTCAAGATAGGGGGCCAGATAGCCAGCCTCGACCCCGTCACCGATCATGAAGAACAGCAGACCCACGAACCCCCAGAACAGGGGGGCGGGAATGCCAAGCCGATCAGCCAGGGATGTTGATTCGGACAGATTGTCTGTCTGTTTCAAGGGGAGATTCTCCTCTTTCACAGGCAGCCGACACGAAAACGAGGGGCTCCACCTCATTGCGGAGCGTCGATGCAGGCTGCGTCCGCCTGATCCGGTCAGCCCGAAACACCAGTGCGGAACCTCAGTTTCACAAGTTCGGGCGTGCAGTCACCCGGACCGGTTACAGCAGAGGGGCCGAAAGCACGGGCATCCGCGCCGGAACGCCAGCGCGACATGCTGACGGACCTGTTTTCCCCATACGTGTTACCGGCAGATACCATCAATCCAGCAGGAAAACGCACCATATGGCACGCATTGCAAAAACAACCGGATGAAAAAACACAAAATCGCACCGAAAAATGGGCACGATCATGTGATCTCTCACGCTGGAAAGACCATAAATCAGTCGGATATACAAAATCGTTGCAGTTCCGAACGATTTCAAAGTGTGAAGATAGTTTCCAACCTCCGCCAAAACACAAAAAATATATTCAGTGGAAGCAATCTATACTAAAAAAGTCCCGAGAATGTAAGAGAATTCTCGAATTTTCGCCATGATTCCGATTTTCCCCTTATTATATCAATATATTCCCGGGCATGTTTTCGCGGGGCGTGGCGGCGGGGCTGATCCATCTTTCCCAACCGGCGGGTTCCTGCCATAGTCACGCCAGCGCCACCGCCTGTGCGGCGGGCGCCATGCACCCCATACCGGGATATGGACAAACGGAACGGTCACGGTGAACATCAAGCTGCCTCCACGCCTTGCCGCATTGCCGGTCGCGCTACTGCTCTGCGCCCCATTGCCCTGCACCCCCGCCCATGGGCAGAGCCTGTCCGTGCAGAAGGTGCAGCGCGCGCTGGGGGTGCTGCGCCTCAAGCCCAACCTGGCCAGCCAGGCCTGCCTCGACAAACTCGAAGACCTGCACAAGATGGAAAAATCATCGATGAAGCGGGTGAGAACGCGCATAACCCCAACCTGTCGCTGGCGCATGACGTCATGACATCCGATTACGAGGACGCGACCGAATCCTGCGTGCCGGACGCGGCCAAGGTCTGCGACGCCCCCGGCAGTCTCGCCAGCCCGAACCAGAAAAAGCTGTGCGACGCGCTGGATGCGGTCATGTCCATTGATGGCGGCGATGAAGGGGAGGAAGCCATTTCCGCCCCGCAAGGCACATCGAGCGACTGAGCGGCGGGCCGCGCCGCCCGCCTTCAGGGAAGCTGCGCCAGCAGATGCAGCCCTTCCGCGCTGCCCAGCACGGCTGATTTTTCCGCACGGTCCAGCTCACGCGCCGCCGTGGCCAGATCCGG
>NZ_BAIO01000297.1 GCF_000613305.1 Komagataeibacter kakiaceti JCM 25156 | reverse complement strand
CTCGTTCTCCAGCCCCGGCACCTCGGGGTCGGAATGCACTTCCGCCACCCCGGCGAAGGGATTGTCGAGCGGCGGCGGCGCCATTTCCACCCGCGCATGGTGGAGGTAACCCGCACGCGCAGGTGTTCCAGCATGGCGTGGAACAGTTCGAAGGCCTCGTGCTTGAACTCGTTGAGCGGATCCTTCTGGCCATAGGCGCGCAGGCCGATGCCCTGGCGCAACTGGTCAAGGGCCAGCAGATGCTCTTTCCACACCGCATCGAATGTTGTCAGCAGCACCTGCTTTTCAACATAGCGCATGATGGAGGGGCCAAAATTCGCGGCCCGGCTGGCCTGGGACTGGGCCGCCGCCTGCTCGATCCGCTCGGTCACGACGCCCGCGTCCACGCCGTCCTCCTCCGCCCATTCCGCAATCGGCAGGGTCAGGTTCAGCGTGGTCTGCACGTCCTGCGCCAGCTCGTCCTTCAGCCACTGTTCGGGGAAGGATTTTTCCGGGATGCGGCGGGCCACCATGTCGTGCACCACATCCTCGCGCATTTCGCCTATGATGGCGGACAGATCGTCAGCCCCCATGTATTCCCGGCGCTGGGCATAGACCTCCTTGCGCTGGTCATTCATCACGTCATCGTATTTGAGCGTGTTCTTGCGCATGTCGAAGTTGCGGGCCTCGACCTTTTTCTGCGCGCGCTCAAGGGCCTTGTTGATCCAGGGGTGGACGATGGCCTCCCCTTCCTTCAGGCCCAGCTTCTGGAGCATGTTGCCCATGCGGTCCGTGCCGAAAATACGCATGAGGTCATCTTCAAGCGAGATGAAGAAGCGCGAATTGCCGGGATCGCCCTGACGGCCCGCGCGGCCACGGAGCTGGTTGTCGATCCGGCGGCTTTCATGGCGTTCGGTGCCGATCACGTACAGACCGCCCGCCGCGCGCACGGTCTCGTGGTCACGGGCGACCTTCTCGCGCAGTTCGACCTCGCGCCGGGCGCGTTCCTCCGGATCCTCGATACCGCCAAGCTGCTGGCTGATCAGCATATCCACATTGCCGCCCAGCTTGATGTCCGTGCCGCGCCCGGCCATGTTGGTGGCGATGGTGATCGCGCCCGGCGCGCCCGCCTGCGCCACGATCTCGGCCTCAAGCTCATGGAAGCGGGCGTTGAGGACATTATGCTTGATGCCGTTCTGGCGCAGGAGCGAAGACAGGTATTCGCTCTTCTCGATCGAGGTCGTGCCCACCAGCACCGGCTGGCCCGATGAGGCGCTGATTTCCTTGATCAGGTTGCTCACCGCCTCGTATTTCTCACGCGCGGTCAGATAGACCTCATCGTCATCGTCCTTGCGGGCGACGGGCAGGTTGGTGGGAATCTCGATCACGTCGAGCTTGTAGATGTCCGCGAACTCATCCGCCTCGGTCATGGCGGTGCCGGTCATGCCCGACAGGCGGGGATACATGCGGAAGTAGTTCTGGAACGTGATCGAGGCCAGGGTCTGGTTTTCCTGCTGGACCTCGACATGCTCCTTGGCTTCGAGCGCCTGATGCAGCCCGTCCGAATAGCGGCGGCCTTCCATCATGCGGCCCGTGAATTCGTCGATGATGACGACCTTGCCGCCGCGCACGATGTAGTCGACATCGCGCGTGAACAGCGTATGCGCGCGCAGCGACTGCTGGACGTGGTGGATCACCGCCACGTTATGGCTGTCGTACAGCCCGCCCTCATCCAGCACGCCCGCGCCGCGCAGCAGTTCCTCGGCCTGTTCGGCACCCTTTTCCGTCAGGATGACGGAGCGGAACTTCTCATCCTTTTCATAGGTTTCGGGATCGGCCACCAGCGCGACCATCACTTCGTCCACCGAGCGGTAGAGGTCGGAACTGTCCTCCGCCGGGCCGGAAATGATGAGCGGGGTGCGGGCCTCGTCGATCAGGATCGAGTCGACCTCATCCACGATGGCGTGGTGGAAGGGGCGCTGGACCATGTCTTCCACGCGGTACTTCATGTTGTCGCGCAGGTAGTCGAAGCCGAATTCGTTATTGGTGCCGTAGGTGATGTCGGCACGGTAGGCCGCGCGGCGTTCCTCCTCGGAAATGTTGGGCACGACCACGCCGATGGTCAGACCCAGGAAGGCATACAGCTGGCCCATCTGCTCGGCGTCACGGCTGGCGAGATAGTCGTTGACCGTCACGACATGCACGCCCTGCCCCGCCAGCGCGCTGAGATAGACGGCCAGCGTCGCGACAAGGGTCTTGCCCTCACCCGTGCGCATTTCCGCGATCTTGCCGTCATGCAGCACCATGCCGCCGATAAGCTGCACATCGAAATGACGCATGCCCAGCACGCGCCGCGAGGCTCGCGGCACACGGCGAACGCTTCGGGCAGGAGCGCGTCAAGCGTTTCGCCCTTTGCGATGCGCTCGCGGAATTCCACCGTTTTCGCGGCCAGCCCCGCATCATCCAGCGCCTGAACCTGCGGCTCCAGCGCATTGATCGCGGGTACGCGCCGCTGATACGATTTCAGCGCCCGGTCATTGGCGGTTCCGAACAGAGCGCGGGCAATACTGGCGAACATGAAGACCTTCCAGGAATGACAGTCCCGCCTGGCCGCCAGGGACGGGCGGGACCGAAGACAGGCGTGGCGGATAAAATTCTCGCGCGGAGACATGAAATAGGACCCACACCGCCACGGGTCAACCGACGGACCGCAACGCCACCGGCGCGGCGGGGGAAAAACAGCCATCGGGCATCCGGCCCTTGCAGGCTTGACCACCCTTCGCCATGATGCCCGCCGAACGCGTTCATAACTAGGGTTTTTTGCACATGCGGACGACCGGTCCGGCAAAGGCTGTCGCAACGATGGCCCTGCTTGCTTCCTCCTTCATCATTCCTCCTGCAGTCGCGGCGTCTCCCGCCCCGGCTCCGGCCACGCCCGCGCCCGCCGCCACGGCGGACCA
>NZ_BAIO01000298.1 GCF_000613305.1 Komagataeibacter kakiaceti JCM 25156 | reverse complement strand
CCCCAGCGCGAAGCCGATCGCGCGCAGCAGGGTGCGACGGCTGGAGCGGGGCCGCGGTGGCTGTGGCGTGGATGTCGGCTCAGGCATCAGAACGTTTCCCCCAGGCCGACATACAGTTCCCACTTGTCCCCGCGTGAGGGGCGGTTGAGCGGCACGGCCACATCCAGCCGCACCGGCCCGATGGGCGTATAGTACCGCGCCCCCGCCCCCGCACCCACGCGCACGGTCCCGTGGAAGGGCACGTGGTCGCCCGTGACCTGACCGGCGTCGATAAAGCCCACGGCCCCGAATTTCTGCAAGATGCGCTGGCGGTATTCAAACGACCCCGCATCCATGGACGTGCCGCCGATGGCGTAGCGCGTGTTGGGAAACTGCGGCCCCACGCCCTGGTAACGGTAGCCACGCACCGTGGCGCTGCCACCGGCGTAAAGCCGCTGGTCGGGCGGAATGGCGAAGGTGGAGGCCCCTTCCACATTGCCGACCGTGCCGCGCCAGGCCAGCACGCTGCGGCCCGAACGCGACAGGCCAAGATGCTTCAGGTCGAAATAGGTCGAGACGGTGGCCTGCATGATGGTGAAGAACGACGTGCCATCGGTCAGCGAGGCCGAGGGCGTGATGTTCGCCCCGATGCGCACGCCATGCGTGGCGGGGGTGATGGGGTTATCCACGCCCGTGCCGTCATAATTGGCCGAGAGCGGCAGCGACACGATGAAGTAGCTATTGTTGTTACTCATCTGCTGGATCTGTTCCTGCTCGATCTGCCCGCCAAAGGAGACGTTCCACCGCCGGTTGACATGGCGCACGATACCGATGCGCGCCAGCAGCGCCGTCTGGCGGTAGGAATAGAGCAACTGGCGGATCCCCTCGATACGCGCGCTCATGTTCTGCTGGCGCGAGCCGAAATCGGGTTTCATGAGATCGGCATAGAAATCATAGCCCAGCCCCTGCTCCGCCGTGCCGCCCAGCCCGGTGATCAGCGCCGTGAGCTTCAGCCGCTCGGCGTTGCCGAACAGGTTGTTATGCGACCATGTCACACCCGCGCGGCCACCCAGATCGGTCGAATACCCGCCTTCCGCCCCCACACTGTGGCGCTTGCCCTCCCGAAAGGAGAAGTCGAGCGGCATGGTGCCATCGGGGGCCAGCGTATCGCCATGATTGACCTGCACATCGGAAAACAGCCCGGTGGAGGCGATGTCCTGCCGCGCGCGCTCGATACGCGATGGCTGGTACAGCTCTCCCGGCGCAATGGTCAGGCGCTTGACGATATAGGCGGGATGCGTGCGCTGCAGGCCCGCGAAATCGAACGCCCCCAGATTGACCACCGGCCCGCGATGGACGGTATAGGCAATATCCAGCGTATGGGTGTCGGGCCGCAGCCAGGCCTGCGGCGTGCCGACATGCGCCAGGGCGTAGCCTTCCTCCGTCAGGGCGGTCTGGAGTGTCACGCCCGCGCTCAGCACGCTTTCCGCCAGCGCGGGCATGCCCGGCTTCATGCTGAAGGCGTTGGCCTCGTCGGTATTGAGGTGAACCGGGGCGTCCCCCCTGTCCGGCACCAGGCTGACCGTGCCGATGGTGAACAGCACGCCGGGGGTGGCCGTGATGGTGATCTGCGCCTTGTGCCCCGCCGGGATCGACTGCATCCATTCCGGCAGGTCCGGGTCGCGCCCGTCATGGCCGCCATCGCCATCAGCTACGGAAATGGTGATGGCGCCCGCGTAATAGCCGTAGCTTTCCAGCGCGCTGATCAGGCGGGAATAGTCGTTATGGATACGCCCGGTCAGCGCGAAGGGACTGACCGCCTGCGTCTTCTGGAGCGAAAGCAGGTCGGATGAGGCACGCAGCGCCGCGTCCAGATCGGCGTTGCCGGTGGGCCGGATGGTGGTGACATAGGCCTGCGGATCCGCCGCGCGCGCCCCCCCCACCCATGCGAAGGCCAGGGAAAACATCGCGACCATACACAGACTTATATAACCGGCACCGTGCCTGGCACGCGCCGTTGCGCGGCATGCCATGCGGAGATGACCCAATCCTGTCAAACGGCGCCGCCCCTGTTCCTGTCTTCCGTGCGGTTATGGTCCCACTTCGTTATGTCTGCCATTCCCGGCATGCATGATCAAACCGATATTTAACGTCCTGACCTTAATAAGTTCCGAATGTGGCGGGCCTGTGCCCGAACGGATGACATTGTGTGGCAAACCGTATCCGCACCGGGGATCGCGACTTGACAACCCCCCGGTCACGGCGCGCATGATCGCATACGGCAGGAAGGGGTTGCCGCGCCCGGCATCCCCACCATACGGACCGGGAGCGCGGATGGGCGGACCATTTGTTCCTTGGCATATTGGCGGCAGGGCTCTTGACCGCACGCGCGGGAGCAACGATGTGTTGCGCCCGTTACCCGGGTTCATGCCCGTGATGATGCCCCCCGCGACGATGCCCGAGGATACCTGACCCGTGAACAGCCTGTCCCCCTTCCCCGCCATGGCGCAGCCCGCGCCCGAGACATCGTCCGCGAAGGGGCTTCATGTCATAACATGGGGCTGCCAGATGAACGTGTACGACAGCGAGCGGATGAGCGATGTCCTGCGCCCGCTGGGCTACCGGGCCGTGGGCACGCCGGACGCGGCCGACATGATCATCCTCAACACCTGCCACATCCGTGACCGCGCGGCGGAAAAGGTCTTTTCCGAACTGGGCCGCCTGCGGCTGGTCAAGGAAGAACGCGCCACCCGTGGCATGAACACGGTACTGGCCGTGGCGGGCTGCGTGGCGCAGGCGGAAGGCCGGGAAATCCTGGCCCGCGCGCCCTATGTCGATATTGTACTGGGGCCACAGACCTATCACCGCCTGCCCGAAATGGTGGCGCGCGCCGCCCGCGCGGCGGGCGCCGTGATCGAGACGGACTTCCCCGTCGAGCAGAAATTCGACTTCCTCGCC
>NZ_BAIO01000299.1 GCF_000613305.1 Komagataeibacter kakiaceti JCM 25156 | reverse complement strand
CGACATTGCCCGCGGCCACCGTCTGGCCCGCCGCCGGTTCGGCCCGGACCAGAGCCGGCGCGGCCAACGCCCCCGCCATTCCCCCCGCGCATACAGGATGGCGGCAAGGGCCAGCATGCGCGGCATTGTGGAAAAGGACACGGGCAGGCACCTCCGGCACTGATGGAACTGGGGTGTGTATTCCCCAGATACACGCAGGGCGGCAAGACCCGCGTCCCGCCGCCCTGCCGTGCGCGTTCCGAAACGGACAGGCCGTGTCAGATATAGTGTTCCTCAAGCGGCCGAAGGCCGTTGAACCCGGTCGAGCAGTAGGTGGACACGTACGCCCCGGTGGAGAGCAGTTCGATCCGGTCCCCCGACTCCAGGCCAAGCGGCAGGGCGTAAGGGGTCTTTTCGTACATGATGTCCGCGCCATCGCAGGTGGGACCGGCAATGGCGACCGGGCCGGTTTCCATGCCGTCATGCGCGGTGCGGATGCCATAGCGGATGGCTTCGCCCTCGGTCTCGGCCAGACCGCCGAAACGGCCGATGTCCAGATAGACCCAGCGCACCCCGTCATCGATGCCACGGCGGCTGACCAGCACCACCTCGGACGAGACCACGCCCGCATCCCCCACGATGAAGCGTCCCGGCTCGACAATCATTTCCGGCAGGTCATTGCCGAAATGCTCGGTCATCGCGTGGCTGATCGCCAGCGCGAAACGGTCGATTCCCGGCACGTCGTCACGGTAGCGGATGGGGAACCCACCGCCCAGATTGACCATGCGCAGGTCCAGCCCCGCCGCCTTCAGGTCGGTAAACAGCATGCCCACGCGGGCGATCGCCGCCTCGTACGCGCCGGTCGCCGTCTGCTGGCTGCCGACGTGGAAGGACAGGCCATAAGGGTCCAGCCCCAGGTCACGCGCGCGCAGCATAAGGTCGCGCGCATTGTCCAGCGTGGTACCGAACTTGCGTGACAGCGGCCAGTCAGCGCCCTCGTTCTCCACGATCAGGCGGCAGTAGACCCGTGATCCGGGGGCATGGCGCGCCAGCTTGTCCAGCTCTTCCGCGCAGTCGAAGGCGAACATGTCCACCCCGGCTTCATGCGCCCGCGCAATGGCGGAGGCTTTCTTGACCGTATTGCCAAACGAGACATCCGCCGGGCGGGCGCCCGCGTCGAGGCACATGGAAATCTCTTCCCACGAGGCGGCGTCGAACGCCGAACCCAGACCCACCAGGCGGGTCAGGATCTCACGGGCGGGATTGGCCTTGACCGCATAATAGATGCGGGCGAGCGGCAGGGCCTCGCGCAGGGCGCGATAGCGTTCTTCCACCCGGTCCACATCAACGACAAGGCAAGGCGTAGCAGGAGACTGCTCAACCAGATAACGAGCGATTTTGGGAGTCATCGCACCCAAATCCCTTCTGTACTGCCGCCCGATGGATACAATTCTGGAATTGCACAAACGGACAGATGTTGCGAAACGGTCTAACGGACCAGCGACCAATAAGGACCCCCGCCTGCGCGGCGGCCCGATTGCCAGAACGCTTGACGTCGTTGCGTAACCTCAGAGGGCCAGTGGCACGTGCGTTGTTGCGTAGGGAGCGCATATGCGGACAATACGCGCGTGACGCAACAGAAAAATCATCCCTATGAAAGGTTTTTTCATTTAGGATGCGCCCATCGTGGCACAATCCCCACACGTCGGCCCGCCCGTCGGCCCGTGCCCGCCACCAACACCATACAGGACACGATGCCCGCATTGGCTGGATCATCCTCTACCCGGATCGACATGACGGACATGCCCCCGCAAGCCCCGCCGCTGCCCGATTTTTCCATGCAGCAGGTCAGGAAGGTGCTGCGCCAGGTCGCCCGTAACATCATATCCGACCAGATCACGCTGGCGGCGGCGGGCTGCGCGTTCTACGCCACCCTTTCGCTGTTTCCGGCCATGAGCACGCTCATCTCCCTGTACGGCCTGCTGTTCGATCCCCAGACGGTGGAACCCCAGCTTGTGGTGCTGCGCAACCTGCTGCCGCCTTCCGCCTATGACGTGATCGGCGCGCGCATCCACCTGCTGGTGGCGGAATCGCATTCCTCGCTCACGCTGAACCTGATCATATCGACCACCATCGCCACGTGGTCGGCCTCGGCGGCGACACGTTCGCTGATCATGGCGATGAACGTGGCCTACAACACACCGGAAACCCGCAGTTTCGTGCGCTTCCAGGCCATGGGCATGGCGCTGACGTTCTGTTCCATCTGCGGGGGGATCCTGACCCTTGCGCTCATGGTGGCGTTGCCGTTCCTGCTGGATTACCTGCCGCAGCGGCTGGAAGTCGCCCCGCCGCGCGGTTCGGTGGAACTGTTGGTGCGCATGGGGGGGCCGGCACTCATGCTCCTGTTCGTGCTGTCCCTGTGTTCCGTGCTGTACCGCTTCGGCCCCAACCGGCCCCATACGTACTGGCGCTGCGTCCTGCCCGGTTCGGTCGGGGCGACGATGCTATGGCTGATCTGCTCGACCGGATTTTCCTATTACGTCAGCCACCTGTCAGGGTACAGCGTCACCTACGGGCCGCTGGGCGCGTTCATCGCCATCATGATGTGGTTCTACGTTTCGGCCTATGTCGTGCTGCTGGGCGCGGAACTGAACGCGGGGCTGGAAATCGAGATGGACCTGCGCTGCGCACCGGACAAGACGATGGAAGGCTGGACCAAGCACCAGCATTTCTGAAGGGCGGTACGGCACAGCGGGGCCGGTACCGTGCAAACGGCATCAGCGCGGGGCGCTGGCGACCTCGTCTTCCTCATGCGCGGGTTCGATATCGACCGTCGTCGCACCAGCGGACAGGATGCCCAGGCGGCGCGCGGCCTCCGCCGAGAGGTCGATGATGCGATGGCCGTAATAAGGCCCCCGGTCATTGACCGTCACCACCACCGAACGCCCGGTCCGGCG
>NZ_BAIO01000300.1 GCF_000613305.1 Komagataeibacter kakiaceti JCM 25156 | reverse complement strand
GGCGCGTCGTTCCTGATCCGGCTTGGCCATCTTGACCAGAACACCACCGGGGCGGTCAGGTTGCCGCAGGGCCGCGACACGTTCAAGCATCCGGTCGGTACCCTCCAGCGCCTCGACCGCCAGCACAAGCCCGCCCTGCACCACGCAGCCCTGACCTATATCCAGCACGCCAAGCTGGCGCACGACCTTCTGGCCAAGGGCAATGTCCGCAAGGGCGAGCGCATCCGGCGCGACCTGTCCCATCACGCCATGGCGGGCCACGGACCCCGCCAGATATTCATGCGCGCCACGGATGGTGAAGCCCTCCTCGCCCAGCACGCGCACGATCGCGCCCAGCAGCCCATCATCCCCGCGAACAGCGCCTTGCCGATCCGCGCCAGAATCCGTGTTCCCGTCGCATCAGGCCGCAGGTTGAGAAGGGAAGGCCGCCGTACCGGGCCGATCAGCACAAGATCCTGGCATCCATGCGCGTGCAGCGCGGACAGGATTTCACCCGCCGCGGCAAGCCGGATCATACGATGGGGCCATGGGCCGATCACATCGGGTTCGGCAAACCCCTGAAACCCGACAATGAACACCCGGCCACCCGCCCGCGTCACCGCCCGGGCGACCTGCCCCGGCAGCGGGCCGCCACCGGCCAGGATACCCACACAGCCTGGCGCCGGGCGTGACAGCGCCGGTTCAGGCGCCATCGCTCTCGATCATGTCCCCGCTCTGGACACGCACAAGGCCGCGATGGCTGGGGGCGGCGATGAAATCAAGGATCTCGACCACGCGGGCATCATCGGCATAGGTCTGGCGCACATGTTCCAGACGGGCCTGAAAGACCGCGCCGGTGGCATGCGCCACCTTGGGGTACAGCGCACGGAAGGCCTGCCGCATGCGGCGCACCTCATCAGGCAGGACACCGTTGCGCCGCAGCCAGATCCAGTGCAGCCCCACCAGCCGCGCCCGGTTGCCCAGCACGCTGCCATAGGGAATCACATCGGCCTCGACCCCGCACACGCCGCCCACCAGCGCCGCATGGCCAATACGCACGAACTGGTGCAGGGCCGCAGCCCCCATGATGCGCGCGTCATCACCGATCACCACATGGCCACCCATGACCACATTGTTCACGATGATCACGCCCCGGCCCAGCGTGCAGTCATGCGCCACATGGGAATTGGCCATGATCAGGCAGTCACTCCCGATCCGGGTCATGCCCGTGCCGGTGGCCGTGCCCCGGTGGATGGTCACATGCTCACGGATGGTGGTGCGCGCGCCCACGGTGCAACCGGTCGGCTCGCCCCTGTATTTCAGATCCTGCGGGGCCATGCCCACGCTGGTGAAGGGAAAGCACACGACGCCCTCACCCAGCGTGGTGTGGCCGTCAATGACCACATGCGAGATCAGTTCGACATTATCCCCGATCACGACATCCGGCCCGACCGTGCACCACGGGCCGATACGGACCCCGCTGCCAATCCGGGCGCGGCTGGACACGATGGATGACGGATGGATTTCAGGCGACTTCCCACGCCGTTCATCCATCTGGGTACCGTTAGGTGAACTTCCTGCCAGAATAGCCTCCCTCGCCGCAAGTAACCGTGGGCTACAGGCCCAGGGCCGGCAACCCGTCCCATCCCCCATGGGCAGGGCGGCGGTCGCGACCCGTTTCCCGCGGACTTACCCCATGATCATGGCGCTGAATGTTGCCTCGGCAACCGATACGCCATCAACCCGCGCCACGCCCTTGAACTTCCATACATTGGCCCGGCTGCGTTCTTTTTCGACATGAATGCGCAACTGGTCGCCCGGCCCGACGGGACGGCGGAATTTCGCGCCGTCTATCGTCATGAAATAGACCAGCTTGCCTTCAAACGCCTGCCCCAGCGTCAGCACCACAAGGGTGGCCGCCGTCTGGGCCATAGCTTCGATGATCAGGACACCCGGCATGACGGGGCGCGCCGGAAAATGGCCCTGGAAATGCGGTTCGTTCACCGTGACATTCTTGATGCCGACCGCTGACTGCCCCATCACGATATCGACCATGCGATCAATCAGCAGGAAGGGATAGCGATGGGGTATCGCCTCCATGATCCGCATGATGTCAATCGATGCCAGGGTCGCGGGTATTGCGTCCGCGGGCACTGCCTCTACTTCTTTATCCACGTCGTCCAACCACTTGTTCGGTCAGGAGGGAACCCTGCCACCAGAGGGAACAGGAACCTCCTACCGGTTGAATATCTGATAGCGACAGGCAATCAGGCTTTGTCAGCCTTTTCGCTACCTCCATCCTGCGTCGTTTTTTTGGCCATCCGACGCAGAAACGCCACGTTCCGGAAAAATTCCCGAAATGGCATTGCCGGACTGCCGATCACATCGGCCCCGGCTTCCACATCGGACATGACACCACATTGCGCCCCGATCCGGGCCTTGGCACCGATCCTGATATGTCCGATCAGCCCGGCCTGCGCCGCGACCGTCACGAAATCACCCAGTTCGGTCGAACCGGAAATACCAGCCTGGGACACAACGATACAACAGCGCCCCAGCCGCGCATTATGGCCAATCTGCACCAGATTGTCGAGGCGTGAGCCAGCCCCGATCACCGTATCACGGATCGAGCCGCGATCCACCGTGGAATTGGCCCCGATCTCGACCCCGTCTTCCAGAATGACGCGGCCAAGCTGGGGCACGCTTTCAAAGCCTTCCGGCGTCACGGCGAAGCGAACCCCTCCTGCCCGATCCGCGCGCCGGGCAGGAGCGTCACGCGCTCGCCCAGCAGGGCATGGGAAATGGCCACATGCGCGCCGATACGGCAGCGCGCGCCAATTTCCACGCCCGCGCCGATCGTGACATGCGCGCCAATATCCACGCCCGCGCCGATACGCACGCGTTCGCCCAGCACCGTAAAGGGGCCGATAGCGGCGGTCGGGTCAATCTCGCAC
>NZ_BAIO01000301.1 GCF_000613305.1 Komagataeibacter kakiaceti JCM 25156 | reverse complement strand
GGGCCGGATGGGGATGCGCGCGCCGAGGCCGCGCGGCTGTCCTGCCCGCTGATTGTGGTTGATGGTCAGGCCGTCGCGGTGGGCGACGCCTGACTTCGCGGTTGATTTTCTTACGAGCAAGGTTTTTCCGGCTGGCCGCGCCGTGGCCGCCGGGCAGCATATCAAGGAGCATGAAATGTCCAACGTCACCGTGATCGGCACCCAGTGGGGTGACGAGGGCAAGGGGAAGATCGTGGACTGGCTGGCCAGCCGGGCCGATGTGGTCGTACGCTTCCAGGGGGGCCATAACGCGGGCCATACGCTGGTTGTGGGCGACCAGACCTACAAGCTGTCGCTGCTGCCTTCGGGTCTGGTGCGTGGCAAGACGGGCGTGATCGGCAATGGCGTGGTGGTTGACCCCGAAGCCCTGCTCAAGGAAATCGACCGCGTGACGGCACAGGGCCTGACGGTCACGCCCGAGACGTTGAAGATCGCGGAAAACGCGCCGCTGATCCTGCCCGTGCATGGCGCGCTGGACCGTGCGCGCGAAGCCGCCCGTGGCGATCGCAAGATCGGCACGACCGGGCGCGGCATCGGCCCCGCCTATGAGGACAAGGTGGCCCGCCGCGCCATCCGCCTGTGTGACCTGGCCGAGCCGGAAACGCTGGACTGGAAGCTTGATGAACTGCTGCTGCACCATAACACGCTGCTCAAGGGGCTGGGTGCGGACACCTTCACCAAGGCCGAACTGCTGGACTTCCTGAACACGGTCGCCCCGCGCGTGCTGCCCTACATGGCTCCGGTGTGGGATCTGCTTGATGACAGCCGCCGCAGTGGCGCGCGCATCCTGTTCGAAGGCGCGCAGGCGGTCATGCTGGATGTGGACCATGGCACCTATCCGTTCGTGACCAGCTCCAATACGGTCGCCGCCAATGCCGGGACCGGCGCGGGTGTTGGCCCGACCAGCATCGGTTTCGTGCTGGGCATCGCCAAGGCTTACACCACCCGCGTGGGCGAGGGGCCTTTCCCCAGCGAACTGCATGACGAGATGGGGCGCATACTGGGTGAGCGCGGCCATGAATTCGGCACCGTGACGGGCCGCCCGCGCCGGTGTGGCTGGTTTGACGCCGTGCTGGTGCGCCGCGCCGTGCGCGTGGGGGGCGTGAACGGCCTGGCCCTGACCAAGCTGGATGTGCTGGACGGGCTCAAGGAAATCCGCATCTGCGTCGGCTACGAGCTGGATGGCAAGGTCACGAAGCATTTCCCCTCGGCCCCCGGCGCGCAGCAGCGCATCCGCCCGGTGTTCGAGACGCTGGAAGGCTGGGAAGACAGCACGCGGGGCGCGCGTTCCTGGGCGGAACTGCCGGCACAGGCCATCAAATATGTCCGCCGGATCGAGGAACTGGTCGAAGCGCCGGTTACGCTGCTGTCCACCAGCCCCGAACGTGATGACACGATCCTGATGCGCGATCCGTTCGAGGACTGATCGCCTTCGCCATGGTGCCTGTAAATAGCTGTTCCTGAATAAGTTTTTGGGCGCCGCCTTTTTTCAGAAAGGCGGCGTTTCCTGAAGCTTTTTGAAAAAAGCTTCACCAAAAACTTCCTGAGGATTTGCGTGATACGCCCTAAAGAAAAAGCCCCGCACACTTCTGGCGTTGCGGGGCTTTTTTGCAGGGCAGGGGATGGGGCGTCAGGCAGGCGCCTGTTCGGCATGGCTGGCGCGCCGGGTGGCGACTTCCGCCTTCATCGCGGCCTGCACCTTTTCAAAGGCCCGGACCTCGATCTGGCGCACCCGCTCGCGCGAGATGTTGTAGACGTGGGAGAGTTCCTCCAGCGTGGCGGGTTCATCCTTCAGCCTGCGTTCGGTCAGGATGTGGCGCTCACGGTCGTTCAGCGATTTCATGGCGTTGGCCAGAAGCGCCTGCCTGCCGGACAGTTCCTCGCTTTCAGCCAGGGTTTCTTCCTGGTTTTCGGTGTTGTCCACCAGCCAGTCCTGCCATTCACCCTCCCCATCCAGCCGCAGGGGGGCGTTCAGGCTGTGGTCGGGGGCGGCGAGCCTGCGGTTCATGTTGACCACGTCCTGCTCCGGCACGCCGAGGGATTGCGCGATCTTGTTGACCTGTTCGGGCGGCAGGTCACCGTCGTCAATGGCCTGCATCTGCCCCTTCAGGCGGCGCAGGTTGAAGAACAGTTTTTTCTGCGCGGCGGTCGTGCCGATCTTGACCAGTGACCAGCTATGCAGAATATATTCCTGTATCGCCGCGCGGATCCACCACATGGCGTAGGTGGCCAGACGGAAGCCACGATCGGGGTCGAAGCGGCGCACGGCCTGCATCATCGATATTGCCTTCGCTGATGAGTTCGCCCACCGGCAGGCCATAGCCGCGATAGCCCATGGCGATCTTGGCGACGAGCCGCAGGTGGGATGTGACAAGTTTATGCGCGGCTTCGGTGTCGCCCTTGTCCTTCCACAGATGCGACAGGCGAAGCTCCTCCTCCGGGGAGAGCATGGGGAATTTGCGGATATCCCGAAGATATTTGGACAGGTTGTTTTCGGGACCGGAAATAAGAGCAGAAGAGGCCATGGTAACGGACTCCTGTTCCAGAGGGATGGATGGCGGTAATCCGGTGCAACGTGATTGTGGCCGACCGGGTTGCATCATCACTCTGCTAGACGCACGACTGGACTTCTCACGTCCCCATATAGAACCCCCGTCATGGGCAGTCTTATACAGGACGTCCAGTTAGCCTGGGGGCGTCGGCCCCGGCAAACAATCATGAAACATAGTGATTTCGGGCCTGTTTGTCAATAAATATGCATCCGGATTACGCAATATTGACCAGCAGTTCACGAAAGTCGGCCGGGGGCGCGGTCTCGAACAGCATCTCCTCGCCACTGCGCGGGTGGATGAAGCCCAGCCGGCGGGCATGTAGCGCCTGCGGGCGA
>NZ_BAIO01000302.1 GCF_000613305.1 Komagataeibacter kakiaceti JCM 25156 | reverse complement strand
CGCTCGCGCCGGGTGGCGGTGTCACGTCTTCCAGCCGCCCCGGGCAGAACAGGACGCAGCGGCGCGTCGTGGACAGCGCCGTCATGATCCCCGCCAGCCCCGCACCGACAATAAACGGCTGGCCGGCAAGCTGTTCCAGCGGGGGGAGGCTGGTGGTCATATCGCCAGCATGCGCTCAACGGCGCGTCGGCCACGGCTGGCGAGTTCCGGGTCCAGCGTGACTTCATGCGTCATGTTTTCCAGCGCCTGGCGGATGTTGGACAGTGTGATGCGCTTCATGTGCGGGCACATGTTGCACGGGCGCACGAAGGATGTCTGGGGATATTTCACCGCGAGGTTGTCGCTCATGGAACATTCGGTCACCAGCAGGATGCGGCTGCCGGCATGGGCGCGCACGAAATCACCCATCATGGCGGTCGAACCGCTGAAGTCGGACGCGGCCACGACTTCCGGCGGGCATTCGGGGTGCGCGATGACGATCAGGCCGGGGTTGTCGGCGCGCATGCGGGCGATTTCCTCGGGCGTGAAGCGTTCATGTACCTCGCAGTGACCGGGCCATGTAATCATTTTGATGCCGGTTTCGGCCTCGATATTGCGGGCCAGATATTCATCGGGGATCATGATGATCCGATCGGTGCCCAGGCTTTCCACCACCCGTTTCGCATTGCCCGATGTGCAGCAGACATCGGTCTCGGCCTTCACCTCGGCCGAGGTATTGACATAGGAGACCACTGGCACGCCCGGATGCTTCTCGCGCAGCATGCGGACATCGCGCGCGGTAATGGAATCCGCCAGCGAACAGCCCGCATGCATGTCCGGTATCAGGACCGTGCTGTGCGGGTTGAGCATCTTGCCGTTTCCGCCATGAAATGGACACCGGCCATGACAATGACATCGGCCTCCGTTTCCTGTGCCTCGCGGGCAAGGGCAAGGCTGTCGCCCCGGATGTCGGCCACGCAATGGAAGATTTCAGGCGTCTGGTAATTATGCGCCAGGATGACGGCGTTACGTTCCCGCTTCAGGCTTCTATCGCCCGGATATCCTCGACAAAGGTTTCCCATTCCATTTCGGGAACCAGATGACGCACCCGGTCATACAGCTCATCCGTCCTGTCCTGCAACGCGATCTGGTTCATGGTCATTCTTCCTTCCCATTCCCGCCAGAGGTTTATGCTCATACTGAGTATAAGCCGTCTGACAGGGGCCGACCCGACACTTCCAAAGCGAAACGGCCGGTTTGTCAATCAGGATTTTCGTGGGGTCTGCTACCCGGCGCCTAGGGCAGGACGAGGGGAATTTTCGTGCCCGTGATCTGTCGCGCCTGCCTGACTTCCCCACAGAAACGGAACAGCCGGGCGGGTCTGCCGCCGGTCCGTTCCTCCATCGCGCCTGTTTCTTCAATCAGTTGCTGCTGCATGATCAGCCGCCGGAAGTTCTGTTTATGTATATGGATACCCGACAGGCTTTCCACCATGCGCTGCAATTGCAGAAGGGTGAATTCTTCCGGCATCAGTTCAAATACGACCGGTCGGTAACGTATCTTTGCACGCAGCCGCGCCATGCCGGTGGCCAGGATGCGGCGGTGATCGTGATACATGGCCTGCCCGGGCACCGCGTGTTCGGGGGGGCAGCCTGCTTCCACCACCAGCCCCGCCTCATACAGCAGTTCGTAGCGCTGGAGCACCAGTTCGTCATTCCATGCCGACAGGTTGCCAATGGCGAACAGGGTCGTGCAGCGGTGCCACTGGCGCATGCGGGCGGCGCAGTTTTCCATTCCGGCCACCCACTGGCGCAGCCGCTGTTCGATCAGGCGCGACAGGTCCGGCCTTCCTTCGCCTTGTAGTTTTCCCATGGGAAATAGTCGTACCAGTCCCGCCAGCCGGTTTCCCCCGCGTGGCTCCGCGTCAGGGCGAGATAGGAAATGGCGATCATCCGGCCCTGCGCCATGGCCAGCGTGCGATCATGATCGGCAAAGGTATAGAGCTGCTCCACATGGCCGATCGGGTGGCCGGTCTGGCGTTCCACCCATGCGCGCACCCCGGCCTGAAGGGAACGGTGCGTGCTTTCAAGCGGTCCGGACGGCAATGAACGGCCATGGTCAATTGTCATGACCTGCGGGCTGTCATCCCGCGCCGCCGTAAGGACGGCGATCAGTTCGATCATTATCTGGGTCGTCATGCCGGGCGCACCGTATCACGCATATCCCCGGTTTGAGGAGGGATTTCCGCGCGGGGCGGACAGAAAAACATCCCTGTCGCGGCCCGCGTATGCGCGGGCAGCCGATGCTCTCAAATTTCACTATATATATGCGTTATTAAAACAACGATCCGTATCGAGATAAAAAATCATATCACGATAACCTGTGAAATAACCCGACTTTATGCCGTGGAATGTGGGCGGAGAATCGGGTGCGTTTCGTGGTATGTCAGGCTGTCCGGAATGCGGTGCAGTCACATAACAATATGAAAATAGACATTATATTACCCATTCTGCCAAAAAATAACGGGAACGGAGTTGGATTCTGTGTGGTACATACGACCCACTATCGACAAATGCATATTAAACTATAAAAAACGATAATATACGACTGAACCACCCATTGACCGAGTGGTTTGAGATGGATTAACCACGATGGCACGCAGTCAATATGTCATTAAACATGACTGATTGTGATTTATGAGCGTGCCATGAGTGGGAAAAAGAAAAAATGGTCGTGAAATTTGGCAGTCGACGTATTCTGGCATTCAGCGCCGTGGTTTCCGCGACCATCTGCCCCTCCTTGGCCATGGCTGCCTCGCAGGATGAATCGATCACCGCCCTGCGTCGCGAAATGCTGGAGATGCGCCGCCAGATGGCGGGCGAGATCCAGCAGCTCAGGGCCCGGATCGTGCGGGACGAGGGGCCGGGCGCACTGCGTACGTCCGCT
>NZ_BAIO01000303.1 GCF_000613305.1 Komagataeibacter kakiaceti JCM 25156 | reverse complement strand
TAAAAAAGGCGGCACCCAAAACCTTTATTATTTTGAATAAATATTTCAGAAGGCAATGTTGACAGCCGTGCTGAGCACCACCGCATCCTTGAAAACCGTTGTTCCCCCCACATGGTTCACATACTGGAAATCCGGCTTGATCGACAGGCCCTCCAGAACATGAAACCCGTAATAGGCTTCGTAAATCGTCTCGTGCCCCTGAATACCATAAGGCACGCCAAAATTGGCGCCGGGCAGGGCAAGGCCGTGACTGGCCGCCAGTTCCTGCGATGCGATGGCGGAGCGGCTGAAATTTGACCACAGAAAGGCTATGCCCACGCTATCAAGCGGCCGGTGCCACAACGCCCCGGTATCCATAAGAACAGCAACAAGTGTATGATTGATCTGTGATGTCTGGCCGGAAGCGTAGGCGTAATATCCACCAAGAACAAGGCCGTTCAGTTCACCCGCGCCCCGGCGGATGAGCATCTGGTCGGCTATGACCCACACGGATGCCTGCCCGCTCTGCTTGCGGGGGCTTAATCCACTTATGACCCATGGATTTCCATTTATGTCTTCATAAAGGTCGTTATAGCGCGAATTGTCGTACATTCCCCCAAGCTTGTAATGACCGACAAGATGGTCACGACCAAACGCGGGCAACCAGCCGATTTCAACCTGGGTGGACAGTTTGCCCAGACCGTCCTGCCCCCATGACCAGCCGGAAATGCCGCCGTTATAGGGATGCGGTGAAACGGCGAACAGGCCGCCCATGACATACATCTGCTTCACCGGCATGAGACGCAGGATGGTACCGATATTGCCCGATGGCCAGCCACGCGCGCCGGTAAGATACTTGGTCGGTGATTCCGCACCGCACAGCCACACGTTCATGAAGTTGCAGACCCATGGAGAGTTCTGGAAAAACACGCCAGTCGGAATCCAGCCAACCGACAGGTCAACCTTGTGGTCAAGCCACGCTTTCTCGAAGTAGGCCCAAACAAGATGCGCGACAACATTGCCACGGCTACCGTAAATCTGCTGGACCTGATTGTCGTTATCTCCATAGATCCGGCTCAGGTTGCGGCCATTCCCGTTGACCACCAGCAGATGCAGCCATAAATCCCTGGCCCATGCGCCGGGATGCAGGAGTTTATCCCAATCGACATCAAGCGTGGAACCGACCTGGCCCGCGGCCGTGTAATCCTGCTTTTTACCACCCGCCACATTGCCCGCGATGTCCTCATACACGTCAAAGGCAAAATAAAGCCCGCGCTTCTGGAGCCATGGCTGGATTCCCCCCCAGTCTCCCAGCATATGGGTCGTGCCGAAGGGAGGGCCAAATGACGGCGGGCCGTAGGGCGCGTTCAGAAAGCTCGGGATTGCTTCATAGGATGGGGTCGTCGGCTGCGTTTCAGCATACGGGGTGGGGTTGGAGACCTGCGGGGGGCCGCTTGGCTGGGTTTTTTCTCCCAGAATGTTGCGTAACCACAGGGGCAGTTGCAGGCCCTGCGATGTCTGCGCCGCAGATGAGTCCGTAGCTGTACTACTGGCCGCCCGCGCCGGGCCGCCCGACAGGGCCATGAAGCCGAAAAAGCCCGCTATCCAGCATTGCAGCAGTACAGACCGGATGCGGCGTGTATTCCCGGTTGCGGGAAAGTATAAACGCAACAGGGACAGGAAAACTGATTCATGAGGAACGCGCATGCCCTAAACCTCACGCAAATGAATATCGTGAACCCGGAAGCAGACCAATTCTCAGGGACGGGACGCATTGCGCCCGGCACGGATGGACAACACGGCACCCGCATTGCCCGACCGAACCAGCCCTGCGGCGGTTATGGCTGGAACAACGGGAATGTGGTGTTTTTTATTGCAGTTTATGCTGGGTCTGTTTTGCCTTGATCGTGAATTATTATATTGTTTCTTGAACCACGAATGAAGACAGCCTGTTACTCTCACAACGCATTTCAGTAGGGCGTGATGGCAGAATTACTGTGTATATCTGCCATAACAAAATCCATACCAAGAAATGAAATATATTAATATGACATTGTTTTGAATTTATACGCCACAAAAACAATTACTTTGTAAAAACAAAAAAAAGTCCCCTCGCGCAACCTTTTCCAGAAAGGCCGCGTTCCCTGAAGCTTTTTCATGATTACGGGATATTTCGTTTACTGGCTTTCCACATGACCTGACCGGGCGAAAGACCGTTGCAGGGAATGGAATTTTTCCACACATAATCCGGCACTAAAAAACCTCTTTCTATTTGAAAAAGCAGATTCTTGCCCATAATAACGGGCTTTCCCCATCACAGGTTGCCCTGCCGCATGGGGATATTTATGCCGCTTCAATACCCACCGGAAGCAGGAAAAAGCAGGACCAAGGCTGCTTTTTCGTCCTTGCCCGGCATTACGTCTTTCATAAACGCGAATACGTGATCTCCACGCCCCTGGTCCGTTACATGACTGCCTGCATACTGTCTGGAACAGCCTGTCTTTGACAGACATCCCATAAACCATAAGAAAGTTTTGGGCGCCCCCTTTTCAAGAGGCGGCGTTTTCTGAAGCTTTGTGAACAAAGCTGCACCAAAAACGTCCCTGGAATGGGCAGGATGTCTCAAGGGCAGGTTTTTCAACCCGTCTCCTACAAACCGACCTTTCCCGCGGGCGTGTCGATAACAAGATCGAGCAGTTCGATATACCCCCGTGTGCTGCGCGGGTCGCGATGGCGGACATGGCGGCGGATTTCCTCCTCCCGCACATCGGCCAGATAGGCTTCGGTAATGAAACCCGAACGCAGCCCGTGCGGCGTAAGGCGCGTCAGGACATCGGCGGGCAGACCGGCCAGGGCGCCCCGGCGGTGCAGGATCTGGCGCACGGCATCGGGATGAAGCGCCTTTTCCCGGATCCGGCCATTCACATCCACCTTGCGAAACAGCGG
>NZ_BAIO01000304.1 GCF_000613305.1 Komagataeibacter kakiaceti JCM 25156 | reverse complement strand
GGCCCAGGCGGGTAATGTCCGCCAGGCGTCGGGAACGGGCGCCCAGCGGGCGCGGGGCACCATCCGCAGGCCAGCAAACGATCCCATGGCCATGAGCGCGCCGGACAGCCGTATGCCCGCATGCAGGCCCTGACACGCGACATGGATGAACAGCGCCGGCAGCAGCAGCACGATGGCCACCACCGCCACGCGCGCGGGCAGGGGCACGGAAAACAGGTAGAATTTCGGATTGCGCAGGAAACTCTGCGCCACCACCACATCACTGAACAGCAGCGGCTCCCCCAGCAGGGAGAACTTGATGTTGGAGGCGATGACCGCGATCAGGATCCCCAGCACCATCACGCTGGCGGACAGCCAGACCGAACCCGAGAGCAGCGCGCACCAGCCAAACAGCCCGCCCATGACCAGACCATGCAGAACCAGCCGGGGACGGGACCAGAACCCGCGCCCCACCGGGCGGGTCAGGTGTTCCATGAAGCACGTGATGCACAACGCCACCGCGAAAACGGCGATGGATAACCCTAGGTCTGACGCAAATCCCATGCTGGCACCATATTCCGCCCGGTAAAATGGGTCGAGCGCCGAGCGCGCGCGGGGGAGGGAAGGGGTCTAGACCGGAACCGGGGCGTGCCGCCAGACGCTGATGGCGTCCATGCCTGTCTGCAGCAGTTCCGCCGCGCGGCGGGGGCTGTCGGCCTCGACATAGACGCGCAGTTCCGGCGCGTTGCCCGAAGGGCGGAGATGGATGATCTCTCCCGTATCGAAGGTCATGCGCAGGCCATCTGTTTCATCCACGTGTGAAAGCGCGCCGCAGGACTGGGTAAAGCCCAGCGTGGCCGCGCCATCGGCCGGGTTTTCGGCCAGTCGGGCAATCTGCGCCTGACTTTGCGCGGTCGGCATGTCCACCAGGCGGTCGCTCAGCGTAAAGCGCCGGGGCAGGGTGTTGACGAGTGCGTCCAGCCCCCCCTCCCGCGCGTGCGCGGCCACAAGCGCGCAGATCATGGGCAGGACGGAATCGCGCGTGGGCAGGGCGGCCAGCGTGCGCCCGTCATGTTCCACGTCGCTGGCCAACAGGAAGCCGCCATTGGCCTCGAACCCGACCGAGTACATCCCCTGCCCGCGCGGCCTCCGTCATGGCGGAGACGACGAAGGGGGAGCCGATGCGGGTGCGGTGGACGGTTTTCGCGAATCCGGCCTGTTCCAGCGCCGTGTTGCTGCTGACCGGCGTGGTGACGGCGGCGGCGCCCAGCGCGCGGGCGGCAAGGATGCCCAGCACATCCCCACGCAGCCAGTTCCCGGCCCGGTCGGCCAGAAGCGGGCGGTCGGAATCCCCATCGGTTGTCAAAATGGCGTCCAGCGTGCCATCGGCGGCCCATTCGCGCGCAAGGGCCGTGTCTTCAGGGCGCACGGCCTCGGTATCGACGGGTGTGAAACTGTCCGTCCGGCCCAGCGGCACGGCCCTGCCGCCCAGCGCCTCGATGATGTCCACCAGCATGTCGCGCCCCACGGCGGAATGCTGGTAGACGCCCAGTGTCAGGCCCGACAGGCGTCGGGGCCAAAGAAATCGCGGTACCGCGCGACGAAGGCGGGACCGACATCCGTGACATCGGGCAGCGCCACCGGGGCCATGAGCGCCCCCGTGGCGTCGAAATATCCATCGGGCAGGGTGACATCGCATTCGCGCATCGCCGCCTCATCGGCTTTGAGGAATTCGCCATGCGCGCGGTTGAATTTGA
Organism: Komagataeibacter kakiaceti JCM 25156; assembly: GCF_000613305.1. The sequence continues at coordinate 1,177 of NZ_BAIO01000304.1, read as the reverse complement.
TGCCGTTGCGATCCGCCGGGATATGGCTGCCCGTGACCATGAGCGAGGGGATGCCGCGCGCGAAGGCATGAAGGCAGAGTGCTGGCGTAGGAACGAAACCGCAGAAAACCGGCTTCCCCTTCATGTACCGGATGGCGGCGACACAGGCGCGGATGATGCGCGGCGTGCTGGGCCGCAGATCCCCCGCTATGGCGACCTGCGTGCCGGGGGCGAATTCCCCAAGCCGCGCGAGATGTTCGAGATAGCCCACCGTATAGGCGAAGCAGACCGAATCCTTCATTGCGCTGACAAGGCCGCGCGCGCCGCTGGTTCCAAAGGCCACGCCTGACTGCTGCATCCACTGGGCTATTTTCATGGGATTTTTGTCTCGCAATTCTGCTGCTGTTCAAAATGGATGTTTTACGGATTTTCCCGCAACGGGCACCCGTGGGAAACCAACAGGAAAGGCAGGGCTGGGTTGTGGGGCGGGGCGGGATATTTCCTCAATACCGTCATGAACGCCGATACGGGCGCACCCGTGGTAACGGCGCGGGAAACCCGCTGGCTGGAATGAACGGTCATACGCTCCGGCCTTCCCGAGCGTTTCGTGTTTTTTTCAGGTGTCCATGGGGGCGGGCAGGAAGCGGGCCGTTAAATCATCATTAAACAGGTTCAATTACGTGGTGTAGTTTGCAACATATTGTCATAAAACTTTGTCAGTATTACCTGCCACCGCATATCAACTTTGGCGTTAATGCCGCATTTTCATGGTCAGGGCTACCGGCTCGTCTCGTGCGCAATGCAAAAAAAGCAGATGGCGCACCCTTCTCTTTCCGTTCGTGACGGACATATAATAAAACAGGTTTTACCCGGACAACGTGATTACGGAACAGTTGTGCCGACAGGTCGGAAGGCAGGCAGACGCGCCGGATGGAACAGAATTATTGAGAACTGCCGATAGACTTCCCCTATTGAGACCCCCCCCGCTGCGGGAACGGATGCGCGCCCTTTCCACTTTCCGCGCCGATTACACGCCCACCGATCCGGTAACGCCTGAACCGGGCTGGTCGGAAATTGCCGATCTGGTCGTGACGCGGCGGATAGGTGGCGCGTTCTGGCATCCCCCCGCGCCCCTGACACGGCCGGTGCTGGTATGCGCGGGCGGGGAACATGCCGCCGGTGGGCAGGGGGCGCTCGG
>NZ_BAIO01000305.1 GCF_000613305.1 Komagataeibacter kakiaceti JCM 25156 | reverse complement strand
ACGACCATTCCGGCCCACCCCAAGGGGGCGGATATGTCATCGCCCGTGACCAGCAGGGTATCGGGGCGCGGGGCCAGCCCGGCCGTGGTGGTCAGGAATTCCAGGGGGATGCGCCCTTCGGCGGTCATGACATTCTCCGTTCAGCGGGCCGGGGCGGCGACGGCCCGCCGTCAGGGCAATGATACTGGACACCGGCTGGAAGTTGGGGGAATAAAGAGTACCAGACATACCCCGGACAGGACAGCCGGATATACGGGCCGAAAACACGGTCCTGCACGGTATCTTGGCCCCGCCATGAGATTTCAGGATAACAATGACCACTCGTCCCCATCTTCTTGACGCCCTTCGTGATCAGGTCCTGCTGTGTGATGGCGGCATGGGCTCACGCGTGCAGCTTCTGGATCTGGAGGTTGAACGCGATTACTGGGGGCAGGAAAACTGCACCGAGATCCTGAACCTTTCCCGCCCCGAACTGGTGCGCGAAATCCACCGTGGCTATTTCGAGGCCGGGGCGGACATGGTGGAAACCAACAGCTTTGGCGGCACGCCCATCACGCTGGGTGAGTTCGGGCTGGCCGACCGCGCGCGCGAGATCAACCGCACCGCCGCCCATCTGGCGCGCGAAGCGGCGGAAAGCTTTTCCGACGGGCGGCACCGCTATGTGGTCGGCTCCATCGGGCCGGGCACCAAGCTGCCCTCGCTGGGCAACATCGACTACGACACGCTTGAGGCGGGCCTGACCGAACAGTGCCGTGGCCTGATCGAAGGCGGCGTGGACTGCCTGCTGATCGAGACCTGTCAGGACACGCTCCAGATCAAGGCCGCCGTCAACGGCGCCAAGATCGCGCGCGCCGAGATGGGTAAGGACACCCCGATTTTCGTGCAGGTCACGGTCGAGACGACCGGCACGCTGCTCGTCGGCCCCGACATCGCGGCGGCGGCCACGGTCATCAACGCGCTGGACGTGCCGCTCATGGGCCTGAACTGCGCCACCGGCCCACAGGAAATGGCCGAGCACGTGCGCTGCTGAGCGAGAACTGGCCCGGCCTGATCTCGGTACAGCCCAATGCCGGCCTGCCCGAACTGATCAACGGCAAGACCCATTACCCGCTGACGCCGGGGGAAATGGCGAGCTGGGTCGAGCGCTTCATTACCGAGGACGGGCTGAACCTGATTGGCGGCTGCTGCGGCACCTCCACCCCGCACACGCAGGCGCTGGACCAGATGCTGCGCAAGCGCGCCGAAGGCACGGGCCGCATCCGCCCCGCCCCGGTGCCGCGCAGGCCGGTCTGGATTCCCGCCGTCGCCAGCCTGTATTCACAGGTGCCGCTGCGACAGGAAAACAGCTACTTCTCCATCGGTGAGCGCTGCAACGCCAACGGTTCAAAAAAATGGCGGCAGTTGCAGGAAGCAGGCGACTGGGATGGCTGCGTGGCACTGGGCCGCGAACAGGTGGCCGAAGGCTCGAACGCGCTGGATATCTGCACCGCCTTTGTCGGCCGTGACGAAATGACGGAGATGAACGAGGTCGTGACCCGCTTCACCTCCTCGGTCAATGCGCCGCTGGTCATTGATTCCACCGAAACCCCGGTCATCGAGGCCGCGCTGAAGCGCCACGGGGGCAAGCCCATCATCAACTCCATCAATTTCGAGGATGGGGAGGCCATCGCCACCGAGCGCATGCTGCTGGCGCGCAAGTTCGGGGCCGCCGTCATCGCACTGACCATTGATGAAACGGGCATGGCCAAGACCGCGGAAGACAAGCTGCGCATCGCGACAAGGCTGGTCGAATTCGCGTGTGAAAAGCACGGCCTGCCCCAGTCCGACCTGATGATCGACGCTGACGTTCACCATCGGCACCGGCACGGAAGATGACCGCAAGCTGGGGGAATGGACGCTGGAGGGCATCCGCCTGATCCGTGAACGCTTCCCCGATATCCAGATCGTGCTGGGGCTGTCCAACATCTCGTTCGGGCTGAACCCGGCGGCGCGCGCGGTGCTGAACTCGGTCTTCCTGGACCATGCGGTGCGCGCGGGCATGACGGCGGCGATCGTGCATGTCTCGAAAATCCGCCCGCTGCACATGATCGCGGCCGAGGAAGTGAAGGTGGCCGAAGACCTGATCTTCGACCGCCGGAGCGAAGGCTACGACCCGCTCCAGCGCATTCTGGAAATCTTCGCGGACCGCAAGGCGGCCGACGCGGTCAAGAAATCACGCGCCGAGACCGCGCCAGAACGCCTGAAGGACCGCATTGTCGATGGCGACCGCAAGGGTCTGGAGGAGGACCTGGCGGAAGCGATGAAGGAGATGCCGCCGCTCGACATCATCAACACCGTGCTGCTGGATGGCATGAAGGTGGTGGGCGAACTGTTTGGCGCGGGCAAGATGCAGTTGCCCTTCGTCCTCCAGTCCGCCGAGACGATGAAGACCGCCGTCGCGTGGCTTGAGCCGCACATGGAGCGGACCGAGGGGCAGGCGCGCGGCACCATGGTGCTGGCCACCGTGAAGGGGGATGTGCATGACATCGGCAAGAACCTTGTCGATATCATCCTGACCAATAACGGCTACCGGGTCATCAACCTCGGCATCAAGGTGCCGGTAGCGGACATGATCGCGGCGGCGCGCGAGCACAAAGCGGACGCCATCGGCATGTCCGGGCTGCTGGTCAAGTCCACCGTCATCATGCGCGAAAACCTGGAGGAAATGCACCGTCAGGGCATCGAGGCCCCCGTCATGCTGGGCGGCGCCGCGCTGACACGCAATTATGTGGAGGAAGACTGCACGGCGGCCTATGGCGATGGCGGGCGCGTGGCCTATGCGCGCGATGCGTTCGATGGCCTGTCGCTTATGGACAAGGTGGTGCAGGGCGAATTCGACGCCTATCTCGCCGCCATCCAGTCGCGCCGCGCGGG
>NZ_BAIO01000306.1 GCF_000613305.1 Komagataeibacter kakiaceti JCM 25156 | reverse complement strand
CCCGAGCCGCAGCCCAGATCAAGGATGCGGCGGGGTTTGCGGTAGGCGACCATTTCCAGCGCGCGCAGGCAACCGCGCGTGGAGCCATGCTCCCCCGAACCGAAGGCCACCCCCGCATCCAGCGTGATGGTGATGCGCTGCGGGCGGCCCGTGCGTTCCAGATGCGTGCCACGGATGGCGAAGCGCCGGCCCGCAAGCTGTTCGGGAAAGGATTCGTAAGTACGGGCCAGCCACCCTTCCGACTCCGTGTGGCTGCGCTCCAGTTCCGCATCGACGCCACTGGTCAGCGCCGCAAGGATCAGGGCCGCGCGCAGTTCGTCCTCGCCGCTGCCGGTGTCCTTGACCCCCTCCACGCGCCACAGCGTCTGGCTGTCGTCCACCTCGAAAATGCCGATGGTGGCGCAGACGGTGGACAGGGCGGATTCATAGGGTTCGACCGCATCAGGCGGGACAGTGACCGATATGGTTTCCAGTTCTGTGGCGTGACGCCGGGGGGAAAGGCTCATTTATACCTGCTCAACAAATGTATCGATCACCCGCTTGGGGCCTGCTTTTTCAAACGCGATTTCCAGCCGGTTGCCCTCGACCGCGGTAATGGTGCCGTAGCCGAATTTCTGGTGGAACACACGTACCCCCACCTCCATGCCCGGCGTGGTGGTGGCCGGTGGCGTGACATCATGCACGCGGCGGCTGGCGACCAGCGGGAAGGGCGTGCCGCCAAACACGGCGGGGCGACCGAGGAAGCTGCGCCGGCTGTTGGATGTATCGCCCATGGTTTCGATATGTTCGGCGGGCAGTTCCTCGATAAAGCGGCTGGGAATGGCGGACTGCCAGCTTCCATAGATCATCCGGTTGCCCGCATGGCTTATGATGGCCCTGCGCCGCGCGCGCGTGATGCCGACATAGGCAAGGCGGCGCTCTTCCTCCAGCCCCTTCAGCCCGCCCTCATCAAGCGTGCGCTGGGAGGGGAAGACCCCTTCCTCCCATCCGGGCAGGAACACGGTGTCGAATTCCAGCCCCTTCGCGCCGTGCAGCGTCATGATGCTCAGGCTGTCCTGACCGGCCCTGTCCTCCGTATCCATGACAAGGGCGACATGTTCCAGAAACCCGCTGAGGTTTTCATAATCCGCAAGCGAGCGGACGAGTTCCTTCAGGTTTTCCAGCCTGCCCGGCGCATCGGGGGATTTGTCGGCCTTCCACATGCCCACATAGCCGGAGTCTTCAAGCAGGTGGTCGATGGCGACGACATGCCCCTCGCGCTCCAGCATGGCGCGCGTGGTGGCCAGCGTGTGCATGAGCGCGGTCAACTGCTCCTTCGCCCGGCCCTTGATCTCACCCATGGCCAGCAGGTCCAGCACGGCGGCGGTCAGCGGGAGTTCACGCGCGCGGGCGTGCATGTGCATTTTCTGCAATCCCGCCGTGCCGACACCCCGGCGCGGCACGTTGATGATCCGCTCGAAGGCCAGATCGTCCGATGGCTGGTTGACCACGCGCATATAGGCGATGGCGTCCCGGATCTCGGCGCGTTCGTAAAACCGCAGCCCGCCCACCACGCGATAGGGCAGGCCGAGGGTGATCAGCCGTTCCTCGAACGCGCGGGTCTGGAAGCCCGCGCGCACCAGTATGGCGATCTCGGCCATGGCGTGACCATCGCCGCGCAGGCGTTCGATCTCGCTGCCGACCATGCGGGCCTCGTCATCCGAATCCTGCACGGAAATGACGCGCACCTTCTCGCCTTCGGCATCCTCGCGCCCCGGGTGCAGCGTCTTGCCCAGCCGTCCCTCGTTATGGGCGATCAGGCCGGAAGCGGCCCCCAGTATCTGCCGGGTGGAACGGTAATTACGCTCCAGCCGCACCACCCGCGCGCCGGGAAAGTCGCGTTCGAAGCGCAGGATGTTTTCCACCTCCGCCCCGCGCCATGAATAGATCGACTGGTCATCATCCCCCACGCAGCAGATGTTGGCGGGCTGTCCCTGCCGGTGGGCCAGCAGCCGCAGCCACAGGTACTGGATGGTGTTGGTGTCCTGATATTCATCCACCAGGATATAGCGGAAGAAACGGTGATACTGCGCCAGCACATCGGGGTGGCGGCGCATGATTTCCGTCATGTGCAGCATGAGATCGCCAAAATCACATGCGTTGATCTGTTTCAGCCGGGACTGGTAGTCGGCATAGATTTCCGCGCAGCGCCCGTTGGCGAAATCCGTATCCTCCGCCGCCGTGATGGAATCGGGGACCAGCCCCCGATCCTTCCACCGCTGGATCACCCCCAGAATCGCCTGTGGCGGCCAGCGCTTGGTGTCGATGCGGTAAGGTTCGAGCACCTGCTTGAGCAGGCGGAGCTGGTCATCGGTATCAAGGATGGTGAAGCTGCTGGTCAGCCCGACATATTCCGCATGGCGGCGCAGCATGCGCGCGCACAGGGCATGGAACGTGCCCAGCCACAGCCCCTCCGCCGGGGCGCCCAGCAGCGCGCCGACACGTTCGCGCATTTCGCGCGCGGCCTTGTTGGTGAAGGTCACGGCGAGTATCTGGTTCGGGCGCGCGCGGCCCGACAGCAGGATATGCGCGAACCGCGTGGTCAGCACCCGCGTCTTGCCCGTGCCCGCGCCGGCAAGGACCAGCAGCGGGCCATCCGTGGTTTCGATGGCGTCCCGCTGTTCGGGATTGAGGCGGCTGAGGTAATCCGGCTCCGGGCCGGTGGGAATAAGGCTGTCCATCACGCTACCTTCTATACCAATCCCGCTGCGGGGGAACCAATGCTATCACTTATGGCCATGATGGATGGCGTCGGGGGAAATATGCGTCATGACGGGCATGCGGCGTGAAGGGCGCCGTGGCGACGGGACCGGGGGGCCATCGGGCGCGCATGCGCAGGCGCATCCGCATGGCGG
>NZ_BAIO01000307.1 GCF_000613305.1 Komagataeibacter kakiaceti JCM 25156 | reverse complement strand
CCGCGCGGGCGAAACCGGTCGCGACAAGGCGGTTCAGGGTCGGCTGGTCCATCAGATGATGATCTCCCCACCCCGCGCAGCCCCGGCCCCGGTGGCACGCCCAGAAAATTACAGAACTGCACCCGCCAGCGTGTATAGAGCATAAAGCGGTCGGGCACTTCGGTACGGTTGCGTGTCCAGACCGCCGCGCGTTCGGTATCGAGATTGGCCGTGGCGTTCATGATGGCGGTTTCCAGCATCTGGCATTGCGCCACGAAGGCCCGCGCCTGCGCGCATTCCGCTGGCGCGAGGTTGCGCAGCCGCCATTCGTTGAACCCGTAAACACGGAAAAACCGCCACGACTGCATGCCGCTATCCACCCCGCCCATGGCGGGGTAGCCCATATAACGCCGCGCCAGCGCCAGTTCCGTGTCCACCAGCGGTGTACCGGGCAGGGTCGCGGCGGTGGGAAAGGCGGGGCCGGGCGCGGGAGTGGCGGCGCTGGTGGTGGATGTGTCCGTTGTGGCGGGCACTGTATCTGTCATGTCTGGCCCCCTGTTGAATCTATTGCGGCAGCTACCGGTGCGACCATTTCTGGCCGCACCGGCGGGGCGTTGGCCTTACGCCCCCGCGCCAAGGCTTTCGATCACCACGCCACGCTTGAGGTAGCTGTTGGTGGCTGTGGGGATGACGGTGGTGTTGGCCGTAAGGTCGGTGGGCAGCGCGAACCCCCCAATCCATGACCACGACTGCGCGATGATCTGCGCCAGCCGGTCCAGCGCGGGGCGGGTGATCATGCACACGCCCTCCACATCCGTCAGCTCGCCCCCATCAAGCAGCGGGGCGTAATGGGTGCCGATATTGGCGTAATCCCCCTCGATCAGCGCGCCCTGCCCGCAGATGATGGCGCGGTGGATCGCCCCTGCCCCCAGCGACGCCTGCTGCGGCGCTTCCGTGGTGGGAATGAAACGCACGCCCAGCAGGTCGAAGATCTGGCCCGTCTGGTAGGTGTCGGAACCATACTGCCCGCGATAGAGCAGCTTGAAGTCATCATCACGGAACAGGCCGAGAAGCTGCGCATTGTCCAGATAGCAGTGATAGACCCCGCCATCGGGCGTGGGTACGTTGTTGTCGCGCAGCGTGGCCAGCGCGCCCAGAATGGACTGGACCGTCAGCAGGTCGCCCGCCGCCAGCGCCGCCGTGGTGGCGCGATTATTGGGCCGCAGCACCAGCGGCGCGGTGGCCGCCATGACGGCATTGCCCGCTGTACCGTTGGATACCGACACATTGCCCGAAAGCAGCAACGTGCCCGAAACACCTTCTGGCGCGGTGGAGGTGTTCGTGGCGTCCGCCGTCGTGCCCACCAGCGTGTACGATCCCGCCCCGATGGTCACCGTCATGCCGCCCGAGGCCCCGACCGCGATCACCTGTCCCTCATCGGACAGGATATTCTGGAAGCCGCGAATATCGTCCACCGCCACCACCGCACCGGCCGATCCCAGCGTGGCCGTGACGCGCGTATTGCCGCCCAGATAGCCGCCCACCCCATTCTGCGCTCCGCCAAACAGCGCGTTGCGCGCCAGCCGGTCCAGCGTCTGGCGGGCATTGATACCAAGACGTGAGGCATTGGCCAGGAACTGGTTGGCAATGCCCACGCCTTCCGTCACCTGGTTGAGATCCATGGTGTTGCCGTACTGGTTGATGGTCAGCGTGTACTGCTCAACCGACCATTCGGCGGGTGTCATGCCATTGTCAAAGCTGGTGTTGGCGGTGGGGTTGAGCGGCGTTGTGGCGGGCGGCAGCAGGCCGGCGCGGGTGTCGGTAATGGTCTGGCCGATGCGGGCGGGGAATTCCATCTGGTCGGCAATGGAGCGGAAGCCCAGCCGCGACTGGAGCGCATCCTGAAACGCGCGCGACAGGAACCCCTGCTGGATGACCGGCTGAAGGGCTGCGGGGAAATTGGCAATGGCCATGAGGCTCGGTTTCCTTGCAAGAACAGAAAAAGCCGCCCTGCGGATGCACGGGCGGCGGGTCGCGGCCATGGCGCGTGACGCCATGTGGGGTTAGGGTGGATGTTCAAGGGGGGCGGCGCGACGCAAGGCGCGCGGCATATATGGCCGGTTACGTACCCCTTGCCCGTTCCGCGCGGCATGACCGGGGCGCGGAACGGGTAAAAGGTAGCTACAGACTGTATTTCAGGTCACGCCACGGAAAGCCCGGGCGCGCCATTCAGGCGCGGGCGTGGATACTTTCAGTTACCGAAATCATACGCATTTATTCTTGATATTATTTTTTGGCGTCCGGCATATTTTGCGCCAAGGCGCTTCTGGCGTTTGTCAATTCCGCTGCAATGCCTGTCTGACTCCCGAATTATTTCCTTTTTCCTGTCGTCAGGCAGCGTGTCATCAAATTCCCCGCTCAAATACTGGCAGATTTCTGCATCATGTACAAAAACGCTAACATCCTTGGGGATGTCTTCCCCTGCCATGACCGACGCGGGAAAAAGCAGTATGCCAACTGCCAGGGCCTGCATGATCTTGCCACAGCCGCGCATTACATACCTGTCCCTATCATTTCCTGTACCCTTCCACTTATATCTCATGCTTAATGAAAGAAGGATTTCTGGGGGTGCGTCTTCATAGGGCTTCACCATGCCATCTGGTCCTCTGGCTTGACCAGGGTGTTATGGCGCCTGACTGACTTCAGGCCGATCTCAATAACGTCCTGCGCCTGCATCGAAGATACCGGATGTTTATATGGACTTTGAAAATTTCTTTTTGGAGCAGGAAGCTACAGGCCACTTGGCTGATGGACGCATTTGCCGGTCGGCCCTGGGCGGATGGAAAACTGTTGCCTCCTCATCCGCCCATAACAGCCTTAATTCGCCACCGGCCAGCGTAATCCCGCCGCGC
>NZ_BAIO01000308.1 GCF_000613305.1 Komagataeibacter kakiaceti JCM 25156 | reverse complement strand
CATGATGTCCCTTGCCCGGAGACCGTCCGGCGCATCGACGGCCACGATGGGCGCGATCCGGTGCTGAAACCACAAGGCAAGTTTTTCCAGTCCAAGACGGTCGCCCTCGGGATCGGCGTCCATCAACACCAGATCGGGATAGAGCGCCTGGGCTTTGGCTACCGGCGTGCCGGGGCGCAGCCCCAGCTTCCGGGCGGCGAGATCGACCGACAAGACAACCCGACGCCGTCCTTCACGCCCGGCCAGCGCCAGTGGCGCCTCAGGCGCGGGCGCGTCTTTGCCCAGCCGCTTCCTGATCCGATCCGTCGGCCAGAGCGGCAGGTAAAGAGAGACGATCCTTGCCATCACAGGCCTCCACTTCAAAATCGGCACATTCGCCTGCTCGGGCGCGGATCAGTTCCAGCAACCAGCGCGGCCTTCCGACGCCGGGAACCGGCAACGGCACGGACGGCAGGACAAAGACCCGCCAGCGGGTCACGCTGGCAGTCGGCTGGCCGAAATCCGCCGCATCCGTCTGCCGCCGCCAGCGTCGGATGCGATGCCAAGAGAGCCGGATGTTTCGGCCGCCAGTTGCAGGCGGCGTGAGGCCGTCATGGACAGACGCGCCACCTCGGCGACCACAGCCCCAAGGCCGCCATGCCGCAGTCCTTCCTCGAAACAGGCCAGCACATCGACGTCCGATCCCGCCTCGACATAGATAGTCCGGCGTGCCGACAGCCCGACCTGCTTCAGGGAAGGGGCGAACACATCCTGGCGGGTGACGATCCACAGCACCTTGCCGCGCGTGCGGGCCGCAATGCCGGCGCAAAACTGTCCGGCCGCCGCACTGTGCAGCGCATCGTTGCCGCCACCCGCCACCTCGTGCAACGCACCCAGCGCCAGCCCGCCACCGGGCAGGCGGCTGTCGATCTCGCGCACGCCAAAAGGCAGCATCTTGCGGCGTCGGTCGCTATGCCCTTCGAGACGGCTGATCGCAGCCCGAAGCGTCTCCAGCCCGGTTTTTTTATTGAGTTCAGCAGTCATTTCACGGCTCGATGTCCCTTGTGCAGGCGGAATTCATGATTATATGTTCGTGATTTGTTCCGATGTGACGATGGAAGTCAATGCAAATTCGCACCGCGTCAGGCATGATGCGGGGCGCATAGCGTCAGAGAGCGGATGGCGCGAGCCGGTCGTCTGGCGACGGTGCTCCGGCTCGATCTTGCGGAAGCGGGCTGGCAGGCGACGGTGGAGAACTATCTCGGCCGTGTCACCAAGGCGCGCATTCTCGAAGCCGTACGTGAGGCGCGGGGTGACGAGGCTGCCAACCGCATTGCCCATCTGAAGAAGACCGACATGGCGCAGGCAGCCGAGCAATTGCTCGACGGCTCTGGCTGGCTACCCGAAGCATTGCTAACCACCACGGCAGCCGATCCCGACATCGAAGCGATCGCCGCCGAGTAGCAGACCTGCGTCCAACCCATTGAACGCGGGAAGCCCAGTCTGCACCCATTACGCAGACCGGGTTTCCGTGCCCTTGCCAATAGGAGAAACCGTTATGGCTGATCGCGTATCTGCTTCGATTGAACTTGGCGGCATCGTCACATCAGAAGACTATATCGAGCTTTGTTATTTGCTCGCCAAGGACGACTTATCACCCGAGTGGGACGGCGAGCACTTCAAGCCCGATGACCGCATAGTGGGTGAATCGCTGACCCTCCACGCGCGCGAGGTCGCCTGGGGGCGTTTCGATGATTTGGAGGCATGGTGCCTTGAGAAAAAGATACCTTTTGTCAGGTGCGCGGATTCCTGTCCCGGACAATGGGGACCGGAGCGGGTCGTCTTCACGGGCAGCGGGGAGCCGGTCTCTTACGACGTGGACGAAAATGGCCGCATCCTGATTAGCCAGGATACGATCCGGCGCCTCGCTTCCATGGAAGCGATCCTAGCTTGGTTTGAGGAGGCGGATTTCACGGTGCCCCCTTTGGTCATGAAAGGCGAATAAGTAGCATTTCATGAAGTGCTATGCGGCTTCCGTTATCCGGAAGCCGCTTTTTTCATGCCGGTCCGGCCGGGAAGGAGTGAGAGGGCGGCTTCGCCTCTGGTGCCGAATATCCGGCAAGAGAGGAGAGTTCCCATGTCCGCTTCCATTATATCTTCCGCCCGCACTGGCTTCCGGATCGATCCTTCGCGTGGGGAGCGTAGCGCCCGTGTATCGTCTGAATGGTTTTCCCGCCCGGATGATGAGCGGTATCTCTCGCTGTCAGATCTGCATGCCGCCACGCTGGCGCGGGCGGATCGGGCCACCGCTCGTACGGTGGAAAGCCGCGCCATTCGCGTCGAGGCCTCGCGCGACAATGCCGAGCGTCTGACCCTGACCGTGCCGGGACAGAATGAGCCGATTGCACCCACCCACTGGTCTTTTGGTCAGATGTGCAGCCTGGTCGGCGCGCCATCGTCGTACCTGCGTAATGGTGCGGGCTCGGTAACAGAGATCACGGAGCAGTATCATGGCCACCATCGGCACCTTCAAGAAGTCCGGCAACGAGTATGTCGGCGAGATCGTCACCCTCTCGGTTCAGGTCCGCAATGTCCGCATCGTTCCCGAGACCGGACGCCAGAGCGACAACGCCCCCAGCCACCGGGTGTTCGTCAACCGGGCCGAGATTGGAGCCGCCTGGTCCAAGCAGTCCAACGAGGGACGCAGCTATCTGGGCCTCAAGCTCGACGATCCGAGCTTCAACGCCCCGATCTTTGCCAACCTCTTCAATGACGAGGACGGCGAGACCTGGAGCCTGATCTGGTCCCGCCCCAACGGTCGCCGCAACGGCGAGTGAGGTGCTAGCGATCCCCCGCCCGGCCGGTCCGGGCGGGGCCTTCGCAGGACCGCTCGGGA
>NZ_BAIO01000309.1 GCF_000613305.1 Komagataeibacter kakiaceti JCM 25156 | reverse complement strand
GAAAACGCGGGCCAGACGCTGGGGCTGCCGGGGCGCGTCATCCGCCACCTGCTGCGCATACGGCGTGAGGACATCCGCATGCTCAATGGCCTGCCCTTCGGCGTGGTGCCGCGCCCGCCCGATGGGGTCCAGCCTGCGCGTGAAACCGCCACGCAGGCGGAGGAACTGGTCCCGCTGGTCCCGCTGGTGGCGTTCGTGGGGGATGAGGACGCGCCCCTGCCGGTGCGTGATGGCGCGGTCAGCGTCGCGGTGATGGAGGTTGACGGCGTGCGCTGCGGCTTCGCCGTGGAGCGGATGATGGATGTGCGCACCCTGCTGGTGTCGGACGCCACCGCCGTGGGGCTGGACAGCGAACTGGTCCCCGGCATCGCCTGGCCGCGTGAGGACCAGCCGGTTTTCGTTCTCAGCCCCGACCGGCTGTTCGCGCGCTGGCGCCTGCGTGGCGCCGGGGGCGTGGTGCGCTTCAGCGATGTGGATGACGCGGCCACGGTAACGCCCGTGCGCCATGCCCCGCTGGTGATGGTGGTGGATGACTCGATCACGACCCGGACATTGCAGAAAACGATCCTCCAGTCCCACGGTTATGATGTCTGCCTCGCGGTGGATGGGGAGGAGGCGCTCGCGCTGCTCCAGCAGTCCTCGCGGCATGTCGATGTGGTGGTGACGGATGTGGAAATGCCGCGCATGGATGGCTTCGACCTGCTGGCGGCCATGCGGGCGGATCCGCATCTGGCGGATATTCCGGTGGTGCTCATGACATCGCGTGACGAGGGCGAGGACGTGCGCCGGGGCATGGAAGGTGGCGCGCGCGCCTACCTGACCAAGCAGAGATTCGATCAGGGCGAGCTGATCGACACCATAAGGGGGCTGCTGTGAGCCTGCCCGCGCCCCAGACTTCGCCCCAGCCCCCGCGCCGCGTGCTGATCGTGGAAGATTCGGCGGTCCTGCGCCATCTGCTCATGCGCGTGGTCGCCAGTGACCCGCGCCTTGAACTGCTTGAAGCCGTGGAAACGGCGGAGGAAGCGCTGCGTCTGGTCCCGCATCTGCGCCCCGACGTGATTTCCATGGATATCTGCCTGCCCGGCATGGACGGGCTGGAAGCCACCCGCCAGATCATGGCGCATTTTCCCACACCCATCGTGATCGTGAGCGATGACGGTGGGGGGCGGGACCACGCATGTCTCCATGAACGCGCTGCGCTCGGGCGCGCTTGCGGTCATGGAAAACCGCAGGGCCTGTCGGGCGATGGCACGGGGGCCGTGGCGCAGGGGATCGCGACACAACTCTATATCATGAGCCAGGTGCCGGTCATCCGCCGTCGCCTGCTCCAGGCCGGGCCTCTTCCGCCACGGGGCGCGCGTGTCCGCCCGCTGGACATTCGCCCCCGTATCCTCGCCCTTGCCGCCTCCACCGGGGGGCCGACCGCGTTCGCGCGCGTGCTGGGTGACCTGCCCGCCGATTTCGCGCTGCCGGTGGTTCTGGTGCAGCACATGGGCGAACCGTTCATGGAAGGGTTCGCCCAGTGGCTGGACCAGCAGGTGCCCCTGCCGGTCATGCTGGCGCGACATGGCACGCCACTGGCGCGCGGGCAGGTTCTGGTGGCGCCGGGCAACCGGCACATGACGGTGGGCACGCATGGCGAGACCGTGCTGCATGACGGCGCGCAGGTACAGGGGCAGCGCCCTTCAGCCGATGTGCTGTTTTCCTCCGTCGCACGGGTCTTCGGGGCCGACGCCCTTGGCGTGCTGCTGACGGGTATGGGAGAAGACGGCGTGGAGGGGCTTGGCCGCATCCGCGCGCGCGGTGGCTACACGATTGCGGAAGACCGCAGCACCTCGGTCATCCACGGCATGCCCGGCGCCGCCGAACGGGCCGATGCGGCGTGCATAAGCCTGCCGGTGCATGAGATCGGCCCGCATGTTCTCAGGCTTCTGGCGGGCAGCCAGACGCCCATAGACAGAATTCTGGAAGGATGACCGCCCGCCATGTCCCTGACCAACGGTAAGGACGACCCGGATACGCTGCTTTTGGTCGAGGATTCGGACACGCAGGCGCTGCGTATCCGCCGCATGCTGGAAGGGCACGGCTTTCATGTCCACCGCGTGGCCAGCGGGGAGGAAGCGCTCGACACGCTGGATGAGCGCCTGCCGGGGCTGGTGATCGCGGACTATCACCTGCCGGGCATGAATGGCGGCCAGCTTGCCCGCCAGTTGCGCATGAACGCGGTGACACGCACCATTCCCGTCCTGATCCTGACGGAAGGGATCGAGCCGGGGCTGGAGCGTGAGGGGCTGGAAAGCGGGGCGGACGCCTATATTCCCAAATCCTCCGACCCGGCGCTGATCGTCTTCCGCATCCGCGCGCTCTTGCGCGAACACGCGGCCCATGCGCCCAGCCTGCGGCCCGAGCGGGTTTTCCGCCGCGCGCGCATCATGGTCATCGCCCCCGAACCTTCCTGCCAGCAGGCGGTGCCCGAACTGATCGGGCAGTTGCGGCGTGACGGGCATATCGTCACGCTCTGCCACGATCCGGCGCGGCTTGAGCCGTCCCTGCTGCACGACCCCGACCATATGCGACTGCGTGGTGATCGACCTGGCCTGTCAGGAATTCGACGGGCTGGAAGTCTGCCGCAGGCTGGATGGATGGCGGCAGGAGGATCTGCTGTCGGGCAACGTGCCGCCGCGCATACTGGGTGTGGATGGCGGCCCGCGCCCGGATGCGCGCGCGTTCTCGGCGCGGGTGTTCGAGGCGGGGATAGACGATCTCGTTTCACGCGATGTGGGACCGGCGGCGCTTGCGCTGCGCATTCGCGTGCTGGTGCGGCGCAAGCTGTTGCAGGATGACGTGCGCCGGATCGAG
>NZ_BAIO01000310.1 GCF_000613305.1 Komagataeibacter kakiaceti JCM 25156 | reverse complement strand
CGCCGGAATGACCGTTTCCCCAGCCATGAAGTCCTGCCCCATACGGCGCACATAGGTTCCGGGCGCAAGCACATGGTCCGTTGTGACCGCGGTTCCCTCAGCCCGCGCGTTTTCCTGTATCAGCACGGCATCGGCGCCCGCAGGCATGACACTGCCGGTGAATACGCGCGCGCACTGGCCCGGCCCGAGCGTTACGGCGGCAGGATGGCCCGCCGGGGCCTCGGCAATGCAGGTGAGTGTGGTCGCCCCCCCGGACAGGTCGGCCGCGCGCACGGCGTAACCATCCATGGACGAGACATCGGCCGGGGGGTTGGACAGGCGCGCCACGACCGGCGCGGCGCTGACACGGCCGCAGGCATCCGTCAGGGCCACGACCTCCGCCGGGAGGGGAAAAACCCCGTCGAGAATCCGCTCGCGCGCTTCCGAGACACTCAACATCGTGCAATGCACTCCTTTTTTACCCGTTCCGTACGAATTTAAGCAGAAAAATGAAACTGGGTGCTTGACCTGCGCCTTGTGTATGCGCATTTTCCGCCAACTTGAACCACTGCCGCACCTGAATGTTCCAGCAGCGGCGGAGCAGTGCTGAGGATATCATGGCCAAGACCAACACCATTCAGATCAAGCTCGTTTCCACGGCGGATACCGGCTACTTCTATGTCACCAAGAAGAACGCCCGTGCCCAGACCGGCAAGATGGAAATGCGCAAGTACGACCCCGTTGCGCGCAAGCACGTGACCTTCCGCGAAGCGAAGATCAAATAATCTTCCGCCCCGGCGGATACGAAAAAACCCCGGCGGAAACGACCGGGGTTTTTCGTATCCACATGGTGGCGCGGGGCGGGATCAGTAAAGATGATCGTGCTCGGCATAGGGCACGACAATCTCATCCTGCCGGGCGAGGTTCTGCATGGTGCGCGCGCGTTCATCAAGCAGGTCGGTATCAAGCGCGCCTTCCTTCAGGCCCCGCACGCGGCGCAGCCAGACATCCTGCTCCGTCTGGGCGTCCTTCTGCGCGGAACGCGCCTCGTCCATCAGGTGCAGTTGGGCGGCATAGCTGTGCAGCCCATGTTCACCGCGCATGACATTCCAGCCAAAATAGGCCGTAAGCCCGATAAACAGGGCAGGGGGCAACGTCGCCCGCACCACACGCCTTACAAACCAGCCAAATCGCATATCGTCCTTCCCCCGCCACGCACCGTCATCATTCCGGCCGGGCGGGTTGATCCCGCCCGGCCGGAGCCGCATCACCCGTTCTTCAGGATGGTGCGCCCGGCATAGCGCGCCGCCGTGGCCAGTTCATTTTCAATACGGATCAACTGGTTGTATTTCGCGGTGCGGTCCGAACGCGAGAGCGAGCCGGTCTTGATCTGCCCGCAATTCGTCGCCACCGCCAGATCGGCAATGGTGCTGTCTTCCGTCTCACCCGAACGGTGGCTCATGACGGCGGTGTAGCCCGCGTGCTGGGCCATCTGCACCGCTTCGAGCGTCTCGCTCAGCGTGCCGATCTGGTTGACCTTGACCAGCAGCGAGTTGGCCACGCCCGCCTTGATGCCACGGCGCAGGCGGTCAGGGTTGGTCACGAACAGATCGTCACCCACCAGTTGCAGCTTGCCGCCCAGGTTGGCGGTCAGTTCGGCCCAGCCTTCCCAGTCGTCTTCCGCCAGTCCATCCTCGATCGAGACGATGGGGTAACGCGCGGCAAGATCGGCCAGATAGGCGATCATGCCGGCGGCATCCAGCGTCTTGCCTTCACCCTTCAGGTCGTAACGCCCGTCCTTGTAGAATTCGGTCGCCGCGCAATCGAGGGCGAAGGTCACGTCATCGCCGGGCTTGTAGCCAGCGGCCTCGACCGCGCGCATCATGAAGCCAAGCGCCTCATCAGCCGATTTGAGCGCCGGGGCGAAGCCGCCTTCATCGCCCACATTGGTGTTGTAGCCCGCGCCGGACAGGCTTTTCTTGAGCTGGGCGAAGATTTCCGACCCCATGCGGATCGCATCCGTGACGGTGGGCGCGCCGACGGGCTGGATCATGAATTCCTGAATGTCGATGGGATTGTCGGCATGTTCGCCGCCATTGATGATGTTCATCATCGGCACGGGCAGGGTGCGGGCATAGACGCCGCCAACATAGCGGTACAGCGGGGTCTGCAGTTCCTGCGCCGAAGCTTGGCCACCGCCAGCGACACGCCAGAATCGCGTTCGCGCCCAGACGGGCCTTGTTGGGGGTGCCGTCCAGGTCGATCATCGCCTCGTCAATGGCGACCTGATCGGTGGATTCCACGCCCTGCAGCGCCTCCAGAATCTCATGCTCGACATGGCTTGCCGCCTTGAGCACGCCCTTGCCGCCAAAGCGCCTGGGGTCGCCATCGCGCAGTTCCACCGCCTCATGCGCGCCGGTGGAGGCGCCAGAGGGAACCGCGGCACGGCCTTTCGCGCCGGAAGCCAGTTCCACATCCACCTCGATGGTCGGATTGCCACGCTGTCCAGTATTTCACGGGCGATGATGTCGATAATGGCGCTCATGATATCTGTTTCCTCAGATTTGACATTATGGGGATAGGACATACCACCGGCATGCACTTCATGTCCCACGATAACAGATGCCGCGTATCATGCCAGAGTGCGCTATGAACACCACGACCTTGTAACAGGAGAGTCCCGCCGTGAAACGCCTGCCGCTGCTGGCCATCGTAACCGCCCTGGCCAGCCTCCTGCCGCTGATTGGCTGCACATGCGCGATCGTGTTCCTGACACCCGACTACACCCCGCGCCTGCTTACGGCGGCGGTGGGCTACGGCGCGGTCATGCTGTCCTTTCTGGGGGCGGTGCACTGGGGGCTGGCGCTG
>NZ_BAIO01000311.1 GCF_000613305.1 Komagataeibacter kakiaceti JCM 25156 | reverse complement strand
CCGCGCTGGACCGGCAGGGGCTGGCCCTGCTGTGGCCCGCCATCCACAAAGGCGTTCAGGCCCATATGACCACGCTGGCCGCGCAGGATGCCCGAACGCCAGCGGCAACCCCGGTCCAGCCCGAACTCTACCATCCGGACATGAATCAGGCCCAGTACGCGGCCCTGTGTTCACAATGGATCGAAAAGGCCGGCTGGGAAACGCACCCGCCCCTCGCCACCGGTCTGGGCTCGGTCATTCACTGCCGGCGGCACGGGCTGAAAATGCTGGCGCATTGCTGGATTGACGACAAACCCGTGGGGGATGACGTGATCTTGCAGGGCATCAGGGAAAAGACCGATGGCAAAGCCGGTATCGGCATCATCATTTCCAATGCGCCCTATACGCAGGACGCCCTGCAGCTGGGCCGGAAGCATCGCGTTTTCCTGCTGCACCATGAAGATGTCTTCAAGTTCGCCTCCGGCATAGAAGTGCCGGACGTGGCGTAAGGGTGCGGGCAGGCTAATCGCGCGCCTGCCGGGCCGCCAGCGCGTTGAAGCACAGGGCCACCCCCTGCGCCTGGGCGGGGCTGGCGTCAAAAAAGCGCGTATCATCCTGCCGTTTCTGGCCGGTAATGCGCAGGCTGCAGTAATCGAACACCGCACGGCTGTCACGCAGGCGCGTGCAGTCAAGCAGGTGGGCGAAGCTGACATAGCCGGTATGGTCGCGCCGGGCGGTCACATAGGCCGCGCACTGCCTGAGCAGCGGCGGGGACACCTGGCGCGCCATGATGGTGGCGTAGGCGGTTTCCTCCTGCCGGGTGCAGGCCGCCATGCGCGCCGGGTCTTGGGCCGTGGCGCAGTACTGCGCCATCGCGCCATGCAGGTACCCGCCCTCCGTCGCGCTATGGCCCATAGCGTGTCGGTCGCGCGGCGATAGTGGAACACCGCCGCGCTGCGGGTGGGGGAAATGGCGCTGAACGGCACGGACCGCGAACCGCAGTACAGCGTCATCTGGTAACCATCCGCCTGGTCCGGCAGGCTGGCGAAGTCCAGATACAGCGGATTGAGCGGCGGCGGGCACAGACGCCGCCCCGAGGGCATGACCGGGTTCTGCCCGTAATCCACCCTGTAAACCAGATGCGCGCCAGTGCCCTGTTCCAGCATGACGTCAAGCTGCTCGCCATTGGTCAGGTCAATGCCCTCTTCCGACAGGCGCAGTTCCCCCGTTCCGTCGGTCGTCTGCTGGTCTTCGGGCCGCAGGACGAAATATTGCGGGGCATCCTGCGCCAGTTCGCTGGCGTCGAAACGCTCGTTATCGGCATGGGCGGGCGCAATGGCCAGAACAGGGACCATCAGCACGCTCAGGGCCATGGCGGCCCAGCGGCATGCGGTACCACCGCCGCCGCAACCACGGGGCGCGGAGCGGGAACTGGGGGACGGTCTGTCAGACATGGCGGCTTCAGGCATGCGGGCGCGGCTCTTTTACACGATTAAACAGGCGGCATTAACTGATTGGTTTCTGATATTTTCGATTAATATTTAGGCAAAATACCTTTATTTAAGGCAGATATGCTTGCCAGTTGCTATGCTGTCTGACACTGTTCGCGGCAAAACAACTGCCTGTTGCTGTATGATTTTTCTTCCTGTCCCTTTTCCGTCACATGCCCGGGGCCACGGTATGCCATGTGTTTCGTGCCACCGGCATCTCCACCCCCATTCCCACGCGGCGGTGCCCGACCTCTGTACCGCACCTGCCCCGAACGCGACAATGCCCGTATCCACCAGCGCGCAGGGGGTACGAACCCGGCCCCGCGGGTGGAACGCCTCTTTCCCCCCATCTGCGACCATCATGGCGGAGACCCCAGCATGAGCATACCGGACCCCGTGGCCGAAGACAGCACGCCCCTGCTGCCCGAACAGGATGAGGGCTACCACAAGGGGCTGGGCAGCCGCCAGATCCAGATGATCGCCATTGGCGGCGCGATCGGCACCGGGCTTTTCCTTGGCGCGGGCTCACGGCTGCAGATGGCCGGTCCCTCCCTTGCGCTGGTCTATCTGGTGTGCGGCGCCTTTTCGTTCCTGATCCTGCGCGCGTTGGGCGAGCTGGTGATGTACCGCCCCACCTGCGGCAGCTTCGTGTCCTATGCGCGCGAATTCCTGGGGGAAAAGGCGGCCTTCGCGGCGGGGTGGCTGTCGTTCCTGAACTGGGCCATGACAGGTATTGTCGATATTACCGCCGTGGCGCTGTACATGCATTTCTGGGGCACGTTCGCCAGTGTGCCGCAATGGGCCTTCGCGCTCATGGCGCTGTGCATCGTCACCGCGCTGAACATGGTGGGGGTAAAATGGTTCGGGGAGATCGAATTCTGGTTCTCCCTCATCAAGATCGTGGCGCTGTGCCTGTTCCTGATCGTGGGCAGTGTCATACTGGGCGTGCGCATGCCGGTGGCGGGGCACCAGACCGGGCTGCACCTGATTGCCGATAACGGTGGTATTTTCCCCCACGGGCTGCTGCCATGCCTGCTGCTGGTACAGGGGGTGGTGTTCGCCTATTCCGGTATCGAGCTGATCGGCACGGCGGCGGGGGAATGCGCCGATGTGCGTACCGTGCTGCCGCGCAGCATCAACAGCGTCATCTGGCGTATCGGGCTGTTTTACGTGCTGTCGGTCGTGCTGCTGGTCAACCTGCTGCCATGGACGGCCTATCGGGCGGGGACCAGCCCGTTCGTCACGTTCTTCCAGACCCTTGGCGTGCCGGGGGTCGATACGATCATGAACATCGTGGTGCTGACGGCGGCGCTGTCCAGCCTCAATTCGGGGCTGTACTCCACCGGCCGCGTCCTGCGCGCCATGGCGCTG
>NZ_BAIO01000312.1 GCF_000613305.1 Komagataeibacter kakiaceti JCM 25156 | reverse complement strand
TGGCGCTGGGCGACGCGGGCCTTCTGCCCCGCGTGAGCGCCTGCTTGCCGCGCCCGGTCTCGCGGGGTAAATGCGTATTCACATTTTCTCTAGCGATGGCGTGGGCGATCGGATAGGGACGAGCCACCTTGACCGTACAGAGCGGGAGCGTACGATATGACCAGTCATTCCAACGGCCACCTTTCCCTTCCCAAGGACAAGATCCGTATCCTGCTGCTTGAAGGCATTCATGACAGCGCCGTCAACCTGCTCAGGGAAAACGGGTACGAGAACGTCATACGCCTGAAAACGGCGCTGGAAGGCGAAGCCCTGCAGAAGGCGCTGGAAGGCGTGCATATCGTGGGCATCCGTTCACGCACGCAGCTGACGCGTGAGGTGATCGAGAAGGCCGACCGCCTGATTGCCATCGGCTGCTTCTGCATCGGTACCAACCAGGTTGACCTGGGCGCCGCGCGCGAGGCGGGCATTCCCGTGTTCAACGCGCCGTACAGTAACACGCGCTCCGTGGCCGAACTGGTCATGGGCGAGATCGTGATGCTGATGCGCCGCATCTTCCCCAAATCCGAGGAATGCCACGCGGGCGTGTGGAAGAAATCCGCCACCAATAGCTGGGAAGTGCGCGGCAAGACGCTGGGCATCGTGGGGTATGGCTCCATCGGCTCACAGCTTTCCGTGCTGGCGGAAGCCTTTGGCATGCGCGTGTACTATTACGATGTGATCGACAAGCTGGTGCATGGCAACGCCACGCCGGTCGATACGCTGGAGCACCTGCTGGCCCAGAGCGACGTGGTCAGCCTGCATGTGCCCCAGACGCCCGAGACCAAGGGCATGATCGGGGAAGCCCAGATCCGCGCGATGAAGAAGGGTTCCTTCCTCATCAACAACGCGCGTGGCAACGTGGTGGATCTCGATGCGCTGGCGGCGGCGATCAAGGACGGCCACCTGCTGGGTGCCGCGATCGACGTGTTCCCCAAGGAACCGAAGCAGGCGGGTGAGGCGCTGGAAACCCCGCTGCGTGGGCTGGATAACGTCATCCTGAGCCCGCATATCGGTGGCTCCACTGCGGAGGCGCAGGAGCGCATCGGCGTGGAAGTGGCGCGCAAGCTGGTGGAGTATTCCGATATCGGCTCCACGCTGGGTGCCGTGAACTTCCCCACCGTGCAGTTGCCCGAAAACCCGCACGGCACGCGCTTCATGCATGTGCACAGGAACGTGCCGGGCATCATGCTCCAGATCAACGAAATCTTCTCCAGTGAGTCCTGCAACATCACTGCCCAGTACCTCCAGACGGCGGGTGAACTGGGTTACGTGGTGGTCGAGGCCGATACCGGCCGCGATGTGGAAAAGGATAACCGCATCCTCGACCGCCTGCGCGAACTCAAGGGCACGCTGCGCGCCCGCCTGCTCTACAAGCAGGTCTAAGCGGCTGTTTTCAAACAGCCACCGAGCGGTTTTCCGCATGGCGTAGGAAAAAGGGGGCGTGTCGGTGGGCATGCCCCCTTTTTTTGCCCTGCGTTCCGCCGGATGCTGCGCGGGCGTGGGAACATGGCCATCCATGGCGCTTCATGCTAGGTCTGGAAGCAGGCGTGCCGTTATGTTTCATGGCACGCCACGCACCGGCATGCAGTGCGGAAATGGTTAATTTGGCAGGGTTTTCTACAGTGTGTGGTGATGTGGGCCTTCACGGGGGCAACCTGTGATCTGGGGTGATTTCCAGGCGGTGATCCAGCTTTCGGCGGGTCTGAATGTCGCCATTCTCAGCTTTGTCGATATCAGCCTGCCAGCGATCAAGGAACGCAGGCGCGTTTTCGCCAAGGCCCGGCAGGAACTCGAACTGCATCGGGGTGGCACTGAACACCAGCACCCCGATGAAGCCGAGGCCTATGCGGCGGCCGTGCAGGAAATGGATCGTAAACTGTTCATGCTATGGCAGGAATCTTCCACCTTCATCCGGGAAGAAGAGTCTCTCATCCGCTCGACCGGCGTGCTTGGCGTTATCGGCGCGGTGCTGAGCCTGGGGCTGCTGTGGTACTCCGCCGAGCATTACAGCGGCGAAATCTCCCTTATGGGGCGGTTTCTGATCATCCTGTCCTTCTGCTCGCTGCTCGGGGCGTTCCTGATCAATTTCATGACCGCGTCACAGGCGGGCGTGTTTACCAAGAAATGCAACACCATCCGCGAGGAAATGCATAACCGCCTGTAATATCGGGAAGGAATACCGCCGCCCGGCTACAGCGCGGTATGATGGCGCATGCGCCATATGATCCGCGCGCCATGCAGGATGAAGACCGAGACCAGCCCGACCCCGATGCCAAACCATAGCCCTGATGGCCCCATGGCGCGGTGGAACGCCAGGTACACCCCGGTGGGAAATCCCACGCCCCAGTAGCCGATAACGGCCAGCACCATCGGAATGGCCGTATCTCCCTGCCCGCGCAGGATGCCGGTGGCCACGACCTGTATCGCATCGGGGATCTGGAACGCAGCACCCACCAGCATAAGCCCCAGCGCCATGTGTATCGCCGTGCTGTTATCGGGCAGCGCCATGTCGAGATAGAAGCCAATGATGGAATGACGCCCCAGCGCCAGCACCATCGTGGCCACGCATGCCAGCAGGATGCCCAGCACCATGCCCGCGCCCGCGGTGCGGCGGACCATGGCGGGATCGCCCCGCCCCGTCCAGTAACCGATGCGGATGTTGCAGGCCTGTCCCAGCGCCAGGTACAGCACGAAGCACTGCATCCCCATGCCCAGCATGATCTGGAATGCCGCCAGCGCGCTGTCGCCAAGCGCGCGGCCTCCAGGCTGT
>NZ_BAIO01000313.1 GCF_000613305.1 Komagataeibacter kakiaceti JCM 25156 | reverse complement strand
CTGCGCGCCGAGATCGAGGCACAGGACGCGGCGGGCCGGATCGACACCATCCTGCATGAGCGTGACGAACTGCAATCCGCCATCGCCCGCCTGCGCGGCATGATCGGGCAGCTCAACCGCGAAGGGCGCGAGCGGCTCACGGCCACGTTTTCCCAGATCGACCAGCATTTCCAGTCGCTTTTCGCCCGCATGTTCAATGGCGGCCGCGCGCATCTGGGCATGATCGGCAATGATGACCCGCTACAGGCGGGGCTGGAAATCTATGCGCAGCCGCCGGGCAAGAAACTGGCCACGCTGTCGCTGCTGTCCGGTGGGGAGCAGGCGCTGACGGCGCTTTCGCTCATTTTCGCGGTGTTCCGCTGCAATCCCGCGCCCGTATGCGTACTCGATGAGGTGGACGCCCCGCTGGATGACGCCAATGTGGGGCGGTTCTGTTCCCTGCTGGCCGACATGGTGGCCGAGGCGGGCACGCGCTTCCTTGTCGTCACCCACCACCAGCTGACCATGGCGCATATGGACCGCCTGTATGGCGTGACCATGCAGGAACGCGGGGTCAGCCGCGTACTCTCGGTCGATCTGGAACGCGCCACCGAAATGGTGGATCAGGACCGGCCCGCCGCGCCGTGAACACCTGCCCGTGCGTGCCATGGCACGCACGGGCAGCGTGGGATCAGGGCAGCATGCTGCCGGTTTCGATGAAGCGCTGGTGCCAAGACAGCGCCTCGGTCAGCAGATGCGGGGACTGCTGGCCGAACGAACCCGCGCGGCGCGTTTGAAATAATCCTGCAGCATCGGGCGGTAGTCCGGATGCGCGCAGTTGGCGATGATGACTTCCGCGCGCTGCTTGGGGGACAGGCCACGCAGGTCGGCTAGACCCTGCTCGGTCACGAGTACCTGCGAATCCTGCGTGATGTGATCGACATGCGACGCCATGGGCACGATGGCGGAAATCTTGCCGCCCTTGGCCGTGGATGGGGTCATGAACACGGAAATATAGGCGTTGCGGGCGAAATCACCCGAACCACCGATCCCGTTCTGGATTTTGGAGCCCATGATCTGGGTCGAGTTCACATTGCCGTAAATGTCCGATTCGATCAGACCGTTCATGGCGATACAGCCCAGACGGCGGATCAGGCCGGGGTGGTTGCTGATGTCCTGCGGGCGCAGGATGATCTTCTTCTGGAACTCCCGCATGCGGGAATTGAGCGACTCCGCCGCCTCGGGGCTGAGGGAGAACGCCGTGGCCGAGGCCACCCGCATCTTTCCCGTTTCCAGCATGCCCAGCATGCCGTCCTGAATGACCTCGGTATAGGCGGTCAGGTCATGGAACGGGCCTTCCTCCAGCCCGCCCATCACGGCGTTGGCCACGTTGCCCACGCCGGACTGCAACGGCAGGAGCGAAGGCGGCAGGCGGCCCTTCTTCACTTCATGCTCGAAGAATTCCATGAGATGGCCCGCGATGCCGCGCGCGGTCTGGTCGGGCGGTGAGAACGGGGCGTTGCGGTCGGGGGCGTTGGTCTCGACAATGGCCACGATCTTGGCCGGATCGACCTTCAGCGACGTGCCGCCGATGCGGTCATCGGGCCGCAGCAGCGGAATGGGCTGGCGGTGCGGCGGCAGGGCCGCGCCGTACCAGATGTCGTGCATGCCTTCGAGCGCCGGATCCTGCCAGCTATTGACCTCGACAATGACCTGCTTGGCGATATCCAGCCATGTCTTGCTGTTCCCCACGGAGGAGGACGGGACAATGCTGCCATCCTCGCGGATGGCGGTGGCCTCGATGATGGCGGTATCCATCTCGCCAAAGAATCCAGCCCAGGCCATGGGCGCGACGTGGCTGAGATGCATGTCCAGATATTCGGTCTCGCCCGCGTTGATGCGCGCGCGCAGGCCGGGATCGGAATTGTAGGGCATGCGGAAGGAGACGCCGTTGGCCTTGGCCAGCGCGCCATCAAGCTCCGGCCCGGTGGAAGCGCCCGTCAGAAGCCGGATGCGGTAGTCATTACCCTTGGCGTGCTCGCGCTCCATCAGCGCCGCCAGCGCCTGCGGCACGGCCTTGGGGTAACCGGCGCCCGTGAAGCCGCTGGTGCCGACCGTACTGCCGGGGCGGACAAGGGAGGCCGCCTGCTCGGCGGTAGTGATCTTGGCCCGGAGCGCCGCATTCCGGATTCGGGTGTGGTCGATCATGAACTTTCCCTCAAACTCTTATCGTTATGTCCGGACGGCCTGACCGCGCCGGATATGTCTTATGCCTCAGCCACGGTCCCGGGCGGGCGCCCGCTGGCCCCCCGGGCCTGTCCGGGCAGTCTGGCCGCCACATACGGTGTGGGTATTCCCTTTGCACCTTATGGCCGGGCGCTGCGTTTCACTTCGGCATGACGCAAACATCTGTTCTCCGTCCTGTGGGCCACGTCACAACAAAAAAGTGTGACACCCCCCCGCCCGGACTCCGGTCCGCGCCCACGCGTTGGCCCCATCTGGAAGGCGGAAGATGTGAACGGTGTATTTTTGGTCGGTATTTTTGGCAATATGCTCCCTGTCCCACGGGCGCGTTACCCGGATGCAACCGTTTTGTGTCACTGACGACACATTATTGCCCATCCCCTAGTGCATGGCGGCCAATCTTGTGAATAATAGGAGAGCAGACCCGGCAAGGGACACCCACGCGCGACACCGCCAGCAGGACAGGAGGGTTTTTTCGTTTGAGACGCCGATTTCCCTCTCACCGGCCTGTCATGGCACGGGATGACACGCGCCCGCCGCCCACGGCAAGGAACCCGCCATCGCGCCCGGCCCCGTGCCG
>NZ_BAIO01000314.1 GCF_000613305.1 Komagataeibacter kakiaceti JCM 25156 | reverse complement strand
TCGCGTTCGGAGACCGGCAGCACCCCCGCCAGTGCCGCGAGATCCAGCGTGCGGGGGCAGAATCCCGGCCCGATTCCCTGAATACCGTGCGGTCCCGGCTCATCACCGTTCAGAATGGCGCTTTCCATCGGCTCCACGCCGTAAACCTCGATGTCCTTCCTGTATTCCTTCAGGCGGTGGGCGATGCCGCTGGCAGTCCCGCCGGTGCCCAGACCCGCCACAATGATATCGACCTTCCCCGCCGTATCGGCCCAGATTTCCTCCGCCGTGGTGGCGGCGTGCACATCGGGGTTGGCCGGATTGTCGAACTGGCGCGGCATCCATGAATTGGGTGTCTTTTTAAGGATTTCCTCGGCACGGGCGATCGCGCCAGCCATGCCCAGCCGCATGGGCGTAAGTTCCAGCCGGGCATCGAGCAGGCGCAGCATCTTGCGCCGCTCGATCGACGCGCCTTCCGGCATGGTCACGATCAGCCGGTAGCCACGCGCCGCCGCCACGAAAGCCAGCGAAATGCCGGTATTGCCTGAAGTCGGTTCCACCAGCGTGGTCTTGCCCGGCTGGATTTCACCCCGGCTTTCCGCATCCTCGATCATGGCCGCGCCGATGCGGTCCTTGACGGAGCCAAGCGGATTGAAGAATTCCAGTTTCATCAACACGCGGGCCTGCAATCCGTCCTCACGCGTCAGATGCGGCAACGCCACCAGTGGTGTGCCCCCCACAGTGTCCACAATGGAGTCGTACACCTTGCCGCGCGGCGCGGCAAAACCGTAGGTGGACCCTGCCGGGGTGGTATTTTTCATCCGTTATCACTCCTTGTTACGGAAATGGCCTATTCACGCGTACAGTCTGACATAATCCACCATCCTCCTGAACAGAAGCGTGGATCAATCCGGCAATTGCTGATAAACGGTGCAAGGCACTTTTCCGCTCCACCCAAAGCAAGGCTGAATGATATGCTCCTCCGGCGTGACAGGACCATGATCGCCATACTGATCATGCTTGATGTTGCTTTTCATGCTGGACGGAACGGCACCATAAGCGCTGCCGACATTGCCGAGCGCGCCGGTCTGGCCCGCCGGGGCATCGAGCCGCTGCTCCAGTCCCTGTCGCGCTCCGGGCTGCTGGAAAGCGTGCGTGGCCCGCGTGGCGGCTACCGTCTGGGCCGCCCCCGGCGCGACATCCTGCTGGCGGATATCCTGTCGGTCATCACGGCGGAAGACAATACGGATGATGGCCCGATTGGCGGCCTGTTCCAGAAAGTTGTCGAACCCTGCTGGCAGGAATTCGACAGCATGATTGACGAGAAGTGTCGCGAAATCAGCCTTGACGACCTGGTGCGCAAGGCGGAACACGCGGGCATGCGCCGTCCCCAGCCCGAACCCATCACCTTCTCGATCTGACCGCGCCGGCCCCAACGGGGGGCGGACCCCGGCCCATCAGGGCCGGGGCGGCATCATTTCGCGCCGGGTACGGCGGGAGCCGTGACCGTGGCCGTCACGTCGATATATTCACGCGGCTCGCTGCCGCCACGGATCAGGACGACACGGAATTTGTCCTGACCGGAATAGGATGTATTGGGCGTATAGGTCACATAAGTGTGATCGTTGTAGTTATAGATGAAGGCCTTGCCGTGTTCCGGCGCGGGCGACACCCCGAACGAAGGATAGGGATGCCCGCCGGACATGCGCGTTTCGATCGCGCAGTAGCCGTCATCGCTGCGCACCTGCATGGTGGCGCTTTTGGTGTTCTGTCCCGCGGCCGTCAGGTCACCCACCTGGCACTGGCCGGACAGCTTCATATAATTGTACGGGTTGGGGGCGCGCCGATTCCACCAAGGTTCACGGCCGGTTTGTTGTCACATCCGGCGAGCAGAATGCCCGTCGTCATCATGATTGCAGACAGTCGCAGTCGCACTCGTCAGCTCCGCTGTATTTGATACATCACCTGTTATGAGGACAGTTTCGCCCGCGCCGTCCCATACGGTCTGGATCGGCACAACGGCAAACCGCTTTGGCGTCTGCTGTAGAGCAACGCACCCAGGCGGGAAAGACCCGTTGGTCCTTTTGCGCAAGCGGACAGGCCCTGCCCATGTGGCATAGCCGGACCGGTGGCCGCTGTCATCCCATCGAACGTTCATGGCTCCCCTTATTTAAGGGGGATACCGTCACTCTCCCTTTTGGCAACAGCAAGTTTGCGCTATAGACCTGATCCGGAATTCATTCCGCCGGACCATGCGGGGCCGCGTGCATCCCCGTTGGCAACAGCCCCAATATCTGGAGAACCTTCCTGATGTCCATGTCGATCTGGCGCGCTGGCGCCGCCGCACTTGCCCTGACCGGGCTGGTTAATGGCGGGCAGGCACTGGCAGCCGGCCCCTGCTCCCCTTCCCCCGCGCATGAGGCCTTCGATGTGCAGGGCCTGAAAAGCGAGCTTATGGTCACGGCCCTGTCCTGCAACGCGCAGGAAAAATATAACAGTTTCGTCATCAAGTTCCGCAACAAGCTGACCAATGAGGAACACGTCCTCAACACCTACTTCCGCACCACCTATGGCCGCAACGCCCAGCGCCAGCATGATGACTACATCACGCAGCTTGCCAACGTGCAGTCCGAGCGCGGCCTGCACTCGGGCACGGCGTTCTGCCAGCAGCGCATTTCCATGTTTGACGAGGTGCTGGTGCTTGACAGCGCATCCGACCTGTCCAGCTACGCGCAGGCGAAGGATATTCTCCAGCCCGCGTCCTACCTGACCTGCACGGCCCCCAACCGCCCGGCCCG
>NZ_BAIO01000315.1 GCF_000613305.1 Komagataeibacter kakiaceti JCM 25156 | reverse complement strand
CCGCGCCGGGCACGGGGCCGTATCTGCGCCACCTGCGCCAGCGTTACTGCGGATAGGGATGAAGGGTTCTGATCTTTTAGAAATCGTCCGAACATAACCTATTGATAAAAAACAAAATATTTTGGAAGCCGCTTGAAAAAAGCTTCCTTACGCTTTATGGATCGTCTCAAAAGGTCGGCTTTTTCAATCAGACCCATCTGGTGGCGGGCGCTCCCTCCGCGCGGCCGCATCGGCGGTATGCTGCACGATCCCCTTGCCAATTCCCCCGGTTCGTGACGAGATACCGCGCGATGCACGCGAACTCCCTACCTGCCATCCGCCGCCTGCGCCACGCGGGGCTCCTGCCCGCCTGCGCCGCCCTCCTGCTTGGCGCCGTACAGAGCGCCCATGCCGCCAAACCGGCCCCGCCGCTCAATCCGCCCGCGGTGGTGGAGGATGTCGTCTCCTCGACCACCAGCGTATGGGACCGGGTGGCCGTGCTGCCCGATGGACGGCTGCTGGTCGAACTTCCCGCCTGGGCGGGCAATACGGGGCCGGGTCTGGCGGTACTGGACGCCAGCGGCACGCCCCGGCCCTACCCCGACGGCACATGGAACGATCCCGCCACGCCAGCGGAAAAGCGGCTCGTGGCCCCCGCCGATCTCCAGCTCCAGCCCGATGGCACGCTGTGGGTGCTCGATAGCGGGCAGCCCGACCCGGCGCGCAAACCCGTCGCGAACGGCCCCAAGGTTGTCAGGATCGACACCCATACGGGTCAGGTCGTGCGGACATGGGCCATCGACCCCGCCGTGCTGCGCGCGGACAGTCGCCCCGCCACCATGCGCGTGGCGCGTGGCCATGCCTTTATCGGGGATTCCGGCATTCCGGCCATGATCGTGATCCGGCTGGACAACAACCGGCAGCGGCGGCTCATGGAACACACGCCCGCGCTGACGGCGGGCCAGCCCATTACCGTGGATGGCAGGGTCATGACCAACCCGGCGGGGCATACCGCCATCATCAACATAAGCCAGATGGAAATCAGCCCCGACGGGCAATGGCTGTATTTCGAGCCGCTGTGCGGTCCGGTCTACAAGCTCGATACCGACCTGCTGGTCGATCCCGCCGTCACCCCCATCGAGCTGGAGGAAGGGCCGACCCTGTGGTACAAGACCCCCGCGCTGGGCGGCATCACGCTGGGGCCGGATGGCACGCTGTATTTCAATGATGTGTCCACCAGCAGCATCTTCCGCCTGATGCCGGACCGCGTGTACCAGAAAATCGTCACCGACAGCCGCCTGCACTGGCCCGGCGGTTCCTTCGCCACGCGGGACGGGCAGCTTTATATCCCTGCCGCCCAGCTTGATCGCACCGCGCCATTCAATGGCGGCCACAACGCCGTGCAGTGGCCGGTCCATATCTACCGCATCAATATCGGCAGCCTGCCCCCGCCCAAATTCTGACACACCACGCGCGGAATTGCGAAGGTGGGCGCATACGCCCCCTTCGCGTGGCGGTGAGTTGGCATTATGATGGCGCAATGCGCTATATTTCTACCCGGGGGGAAGCCCCCGTCCGCGATTTTTCGTCCGTTCTGCTGGCGGGGCTGGCAGAGGACGGTGGCCTGTACCTGCCCGAAAGCTGGCCCGAGCTTTCGGCATCGCAATGGCGCGCGCTGCGCGGCCTGCCCTATCCGGAACTGGCGGCCCGTGTCATCGCGCCATTCGCCGAAGGCGCCATCTCCCACGATGTGCTGAAACGGCTGTGCACCGAAGCCTATGCCCGATTCGACCACCCGGCCATCGTGCCGCTGACACAGGTGGATGACGGTTTGTTCGTGCAGGAACTGTTCCATGGCCCGACGCTGGCGTTCAAGGACATGGCCATGCAGTTGCTCGGCCGCCTGTTCGATCATGTGCTGAGCGAACGCGATGAAAGCGTAACCATCGTGGGCGCGACATCGGGCGATACCGGCTCCGCCGCCATCGAGGCCTGCCGTGGCCGCGAGCGGCTGCGCGTGGTCATCCTGCACCCCGAAGGCCGCACATCAGAGGTACAGCGCCGGCAGATGACCACGGTGCTGGAACCCAACGTGACCAACCTTGCGGTCAAGGGCACGTTCGATGACTGTCAGGATCTGGTCAAGGCCATGTTCGCGGACCTGCCCTTCCGCACGGATATGCACCTCTCGGCGGTCAATTCCATCAACTGGGCGCGGATCGCGGCCCAGGTGCCCTATTATGTCTACGCGGCCCTCGCCCTCGGCGCGCCGGACCGGGAGGTTTCGTTCGCCGTGCCGACCGGCAATTTCGGCAACGTGCTGGCCGCATGGGTCGCCCGCCGCATGGGCCTGCCCATCCGCGCGCTGTGCGTGGGCTCGAACCGCAACGACATCCTCAGCCGCTTCCTCAATGAAAACGACATGAGCATCCACGGCGTGGTGCCCAGCCTGTCACCGTCCATGGATATTCAGGTTTCGTCCAATTTCGAGCGCCTGCTGTTCGAACTGCTGGACCGCGATGCAGCCGCCTGCGCGCGCATCATGACCGAATTCCGCAAGACCGGGGTCATGAAGGTCGCGACCCCGGTATGGGATCGCGCCAATGCGCTGTTCCATGGCGTATCGCTGGATGACGCGGCCACGCTGGCGGAAATCCGCACGCTGAACAGCCGCGCCCACTATCTGGCCGATCCGCATACCGCCATTGGCATCGCGGCGGGCCGCACCTTCCGCGAGGCGGGGATTCCCATGGTGGCCATGGCCACGGCGCACCCCGCCAAGTTCCCCGAC
>NZ_BAIO01000316.1 GCF_000613305.1 Komagataeibacter kakiaceti JCM 25156 | reverse complement strand
TCCAATGGCGGGAAAGGCGCGCCACGCCACGGGGATTCCCGGCAGGACAAAACGGCGGACAGGCAGGCAGGCGAACGCTCTCATCGGCCCATTCGTCGGGCCGCCCCGCCCCAAGGTCAAGGGAAAACCCCCTATTCGTCGCATGCCCGTGCAGTTCCATTGCGTTCGTGATATGGTGAAGGGTGATGCAAACCGTTACCGACCGCCCCGTTATCCTGCAGGCGCTGCCCGCGCTCGAATCCGGTGGTATAGAACAGGGCACGCTGGAAATAGCGCAGGCGATCGTGCAGGCGGGGGGCACGGCCATTGTCGCCAGCGCGGGCGGGCGGCTGGTCGCGCGGCTGAAATATATCGGCGCCATCCCGGTCGAGATGGAACTGGGCGCCAAGAACCCCATTTCCATCATGCGCAACGCGGGCCGCCTGCGTCAGGTCATGCGGCATTTCAATGTCAATCTGGTCCATGCGCGCTCGCGCGCGCCTGCATGGGCGGCATCGCTGGCATGCAAACGGATCGGCATCCCCCTCGTCACCACCTGGCATGGCGTCCATGCGGCCAACCTGCCGGGCAAGCGACGCTATAATAGTGTACTGGCCTCCGGCGCGCGGGTGATCGCGATCAGCAATTACATCGCAGGCCGCCTGCGCGATGAATATCACGTCGGTCCCGACCGGCTGCGCCTGATCCCGCGCGGAGCGGACATGACTCGCTTCGACCCGCACGGCGTGCGGGGCAACCGCGTGCAGGCGCTGCATGACCTGTGGAACATTCCCGATGGCGCCACCGTCATCATGCTGCCCGCGCGGGTGACGGCATGGAAGGGCCATGCCCTGCTGATCGAGGCGCTGGCCCACCTGCACCGGGCGGGCGGTTTCCCCACAGACTGGGTCTGTGTCTTCGTGGGGGAAGCCAACGCGAAACAGGGTGACGAACTGGTCAGCCTGGCGCGGCGGCACGCCATCGCCGCCCATCTGCGTTTTGCCGGGCACTGCGCGGACATGCCCGCCGCCCTCATGCTGGCGGACATGGTTGTCGTTCCCTCCCGCAGGCCCGAACCCTTCGGGCGCGTGGTGGTGGAAGCACAGGCCATGGGCTGCCCGGTTATCGTGGCGGGGCACGGCGCCGCGCTGGAAACGGTGGAAGATGGCGTGACCGGCTTCGCCTTCCCGCCCGATGATGTCGGGGCGCTGGCGGCGTGCCTGCATCATGTCATCACCATGCCGGCGGAACAGCGGGCCATGCTGGCATGGCAGGCGCGCGAGAACGTACGCACGCATTATTCCACGCAGGCCATGCAGCATGCGACCCTCGCGGTTTATGATGAACTGCTGCACACCCATCTGGCGGACGGTTTCCACCATGCCATGGGCGTGGACGAAAACTGGGATGACGAAACGCTGCCACAGGCAGGCTAGCCCAAGGCCGGGCACCGATCATGCCATGCCCGCACGGGGTTTTCCTTGATCTGGCTCATAACTGCCCGAAAACCCCGCACGAGCTTCCTGCATTAAGCATGGGCCTTATGCAACGCGCGGTTTTACAGTCGACAACACCGCTGGAATTCGCCACCCATTGCGCATGTTCATTTCTGGCATACGGGTTCCGCCCGCTGCCTGCCGTTTCAACGCGAACACTTCGGGACTGCACCGCATGAACCAGATTTCCCCCACCCTGGCAGACACCGCAACGGAGGCCCGCCAGCCTGACCTGCGCCGGGTCAACTCCAATCCGGATTTCTGGTATCCGGTCGCATGGTCTTCCGACGTGCCCAAGGGCAAGACCATTGCCGTCAGCTTCGCCGGCATTCCCATCGCCCTGGTCCGCCCCGAGGAAGGGGGCATCTTCGCGCTGTACGACCGCTGCCCCCACCGGCAGGTGCCGCTGAGCCAGGGCATCGTGAACGGCCAGACCGTGCGCTGCTGCTACCATGGCTGGGCCTTCGGCCGTTCGGGCCGCTGCATCGACGTGCCCTATCTGGGCAAGGGCAAGCTGCCCAACGGCGTGCGCACCTTCCCCGTGCGCGAGGCTGGCGGCCTGGTCTTCGTCTTCCCCGGTGATCCGGAAAAGGCCAGCACGGTCCCGTTCCCCAAGCTGGCCCAGACGGACAACCCCGCCTTCAAGACCCGGCGCTTCAGCCGCGCGTGAACTGCCACTACACCTTCATGCACGAGAACCTGATGGACATGAACCATCAGTTCCTGCACCGCCGCCAGATGGGCCAGATCAAGGCCCGCTTCCTGGGGCAGGACCGGGGCGATGACTTTATCGAGGCCCGCTACAGCTTCATGCGCAGCGGCGGCCAGCAGCCGCTGGCCGAACGGCTGATCTTTGGCAAGCACAAGGATCTCAACGGCCGCGAACAGCCCGTTGAGGAAGTCGTGACCATCCGCACCGAATATCCGTACCAGACCCTGCGCATCACCGACAAGGATGGTGACCTGATCATGGATCTGTGGGCGGCCTACGTGCCAGTGGACAAGGACCAGCGCGTAACCCAGTCCTTCGGCCTGCTGTCCGTGCTGCGCCCCAAGACCCCGCTGCTGATCGACGTGATCTGGCCGGTGCTGGGCTGGTTCACCAACCGCATCTTCCTTGAGGACAAGGACATTGTGGAAATGGAGCAGGCCGCGTGGAACGAGGTCGGCCATGACCGCAATGTGGAAATCTTCCCCATCGTGCGTGAACTGCGCGAACTGCTGGTCCGCTGCGGCTGCCCGCAGGACGTGAAGCCCGCGCCCGAACCCGAAAAAGCCCCGGCCTGAC
>NZ_BAIO01000317.1 GCF_000613305.1 Komagataeibacter kakiaceti JCM 25156 | reverse complement strand
CGGTCGCGCTGAACGTGGCGGCGCGGGCGCAGTCGCTGGATTTCGCGTCACTGGGTGATTTCTGGCCGCCCCGCGCCATGAAGGGCGCGCGGCGCTGGGTGACGCAGAACATAACCGAAGGGCATGTGGCGCTGCTGCAGGTCAATATGGGGCTGGCCAGCCTGGGGGGTGGAACGGGCTGGATCTCGTCTCGCTTGGCGGGACGATCGACGCCGACCAGATGGAACTGCACTGGCTGCGGCCGATCCCGCCCATGCACGACATGGATGCCCATCTGACATTCGATGGCCCGAACGAGATGATGATCCGCTTCGGCCACGCCTATCAGCTTGTCGATCTGGCCGACCGGCATGTCGATGCGACGGGTACGGGACGGATCGAGGTCGGACCCGGCTCCATGCGCATCACCGGCCTGAATGAAAAGGTGCAGCAGGGGGATATCAACGTCACCCTGCTGGGCAATGTGCGCGATGTGCTGGCGCTGCTGGCCGAGCCAAGGCTGAACGTGCTTTCGCGCCACCCCATGTCGTTCACGCATCCATCGGGCCGGGCCAATGTGTCGCTGCATATCGCGCTGCCGCTCGATGCCCATGTCAAACCCAACCAGATCGACCTGCGCAGCCATGCCGACCTGGGGGAGGTGCATCTGGGCAATGTGGTGGTGGGCAGGCCGCTTGATAACGGCAGCCTTGGCATTGACGCCACCATGAACGGGCTGCTTCTGCAGGGCAAGGGCGTGCTGGCGGGCATTCCCTCCACCGTGATCTACACCATGGATTTCCGTAACGGGCCAATGGTCCATGCGGTGGAAAGCGCCAGCCTGCAGGGCCGCGTCACGCCGGAGGGGGTCAGGCGCGCGGGGTTCGAGATGGGCGAGCATTTTGCCGGCAGCGCGCTGCTGGATGTTGATTATGACCGCTATGTGGGGGGCAAGGCGCAGGTTGATATCGATCTGGATCTGGATCGCGCGGCGCTGGCCATTCCCATCTGGTCCAAGAAGCCGGGGCAGGAGGCCAATGCCTCCGTCGAGCTGGATCTGGACCATGGCAGGATCACCAGCATCGAGAATATCCGCGCCGTCGGTCCCGACCTGCTGATTGATGGTCATGCCGAGACGGCGGGCGGGATGGCGCGCAGGCTGATCCTGCGCGGCTTCCGGGTGGGGCGTTCGGTGGGTAATGCCTCGGTCCTGCTGCCGCTACGCGAAAATGACCCGATCGGCGTCAATGTCGCGGCGCGGGTGCTGGATCTGTCACCGCTCGTCTCGTTCCAGACCGCGCCGAACACGAAGGCGACGAACACCGGGGCGGCGACGAAGCCGGGCGGCTATCATGTGCCCGAAATGGCGAGTGGGCGCATCCGGGGCGAGCCGGGGCGGAACTGGAACCTCAATGTCGATGCCCGCACCCTGTATTACGGCCCGACCGATACGCTCACCAACGTCCACAGCCATATGGAAACCAGTGGCGGCCGCCTGATGCGCGGCGTGCTGACGGTTGAAGGCCCCGTCGCCGCGAGCGCGCGCATCACGCCGCAGGGCAATACCCGCCTGCTGGATGTGCATCTGGCCAGTCTGGGCGACCTGCTGCGCAACATGAAGGTGACGGATGAGATGCAGGGCGGCGTGACCGACATCAAGGGCAGCTTTGATGACAGCGTGGCCACCGCACCTTTCTCCGGCACGGTGAATATGGGCGCGTTCACGCTGCGTGACGTGCCCGCCGTGGTCCGTCTGGCCAATAACGCCTCCATTTACGGCTGGCTGCGCGCGCCGCACGCGCCGAGCATGGAGATCGAACAGTTGAGCGCGCCGGTCAGGATGGATGAAGGCGACATCCATATTTCCGACGGGCTGGTCAGCAACGCCTCCCTTGGGGCGACGGTGTCGGGCGATGTCAACCTGGAAAAGAAGACGCTCAACCTTGATGGCACGATCATTCCGGCCTTCGCGGTCAATGCCGCGCCGGGTCATCTGCCGGCCTGCTGGGCTGGCTGTTCAGCCCGGAAAAGAATGGCGGTGTGGTTTCGGCCACCTATCAGGTCAAGGGCCCGATGGATAACCCGGCCGTGCATGTCAACCCCTATGCCATGCTGCTGCCGGGCTTCCTGCGCAATCTCATGCATGTGCATTGAGGGCGGCGCCCGGGATCATTTCTCCTGCGTGATGCGGTCATGCCCCGGCAGGACAAACAGCACGGTCAGCAGCGAGCAGGCGATGCAGCCGGTCACGTACCAGTAGAACAGGTCCTCGTGCCCGATCTGCTTGAACCATAGCGCCACATATTCCGCCGTTCCGCCAAATACGGAAACGGTCAGCGCATAGGGCAGCGCGACACCCAGCGCGCGTATGCGGGTGGGGAACAGTTCGGCCTTTACGACCGCATTGATGGATGTATAGCCCGAAATGCCGACCAGCGCGGTCGTGACCAGCACGAAGGCGGCCAGCGGTGACTGCACGGTGGATATGGCCCGCATGAGCGGCACGGTGAACACACAGCCCAGAACACCGAAGGACAGCAGCAGCCGCCACCGGCCCACCCGGTCGGACAGCGCACCAAAGGCGGGCTGGATCAGCGCGAAGACCACGAGCGACGCGGTGGAGACAAGGGTGGACTGCTCCCGGCTCAGCCCCACGGTATTGACCAGGTATTTCTGCATGTAGATCGTGAAGGTGTAGAACGCGACCGTGCCCCCCAGCGTCAGGCCGCACACGCCCAGCACCTCGCGCGGGTGGTGCAGCAGAACGCGCAGCCCGCCATGGG
>NZ_BAIO01000318.1 GCF_000613305.1 Komagataeibacter kakiaceti JCM 25156 | reverse complement strand
CCAGATCCAGCCCGGCATCATCGCCGGACTGCCCGCGTACCGCCAGCGCCGCCTGCGTCGCCGCGATGGTGTCCAGCGCGTCCTGCGGCCTGTTGGCGTCAAGCTGGACCGTGGCCAGATTATAGCCGGAATCCCCTATCGCCGTCACGTCATCGCGCGCCAATGCGCGCTCGCCCGCGGTACGATACTGCTGTTCCGCCACCGCAAGGCGGTCAAGACCCACGGCTTCGCCCGCCGTGTCCATGGCCTGCGACAGCGTCGTATCCGTGGGGGAGGCGGCCTGCTGCCCCCCGCCACAGCCCGCCAGCACCAGGGCGAGCGCCACGGTCGCACAGTTTTTATTCATACTCATGGCTGCACCCTCTGCGCCGGGAGGCGGTGCCCGTGCGTCACCTTTTTCGAACTGCCGCCCAGTATCCACAGCCCGCGCATCTGATCGACCAGCTTCTCCAGGCTGGCGACCGTGCTCTGCGCCTGCACCAGAAGCACCGGAAGCTGCTGGCTGGCGTCCTGAAGGTTGCGGGTGATGGCGGGCGTCGCGTTGCTCAGGTCACCCGTGGCTTTCTGCACGTTGGTCATGCTGGCGTTGGCCTTGTCCATCACGCTGGCAAGCTGCTTTTCAATGGGGGTGAGCTGGCCGATCGTGGCGTCAAGCGTCGTGATCATCTGTTCGGCCTGGCGGATCAGGTCATCATTGGTCATGAGACGCCCGATGGAACCCTTGCCCGCGTGCATGTCGGTAATGGTCGCATCCAGTGTCGCCATCATGTGCTGGGCGTTATCGAGAACGGGGATGACGCGATCGCGGATGTCGCTGAAGGTCTGGGTGATGGTGTCCGCCGGGTTGGGCGCGTTGGTGGCGCTCAGCACGGCATAGCTCCAGTTCAGCTTGTCCCCCACCCCGCGCGAGATGTCGATGTAGCTGGCCCCGGCCACCACGAAGCGCTTGCGGATGATGGCGGTGCTGTCGCGGCGGATATAGGGTTCGATGTCAGGATCGATTTCCGCGATGGCGTACATGCCGCCCGAGGGGTTGATGCGCACGCGCCGCACCGTCCCCGCGTGAATGCCCATCACCTCCAGGTCATCGCCCACGGACAGGCCGCTGACGCCATTTTCCGGCAGGACGATCCGCAGCCGGCCCGCCGGTGTCAGCCAGTCATGCAGCACACCGGCCTCGATCACGGCGCCGAACAGGATGACAAGGGAGATCAGGACAAGAACCCCGACCCATTCATCCGCGTAACGGACACGCACCAGTTGCCGGAGCCCGTCTGACTGTTGTTTCTGGACCATTACACCACCCGCATGGGAAAAAGACCTTCGTCAAGAAGGCGCATGTGGAGATTCACCGCCTTGCGATATTCACGCCACGCCGCCGTGGAGCGGACGAACCATAACACCCCGCAGCCCCGGTCCCGCGCGGCGGTGATCGTTTCAAAAAACGGCAGCACGCTTTCTTCTGGCAGGGTGTCGGATATGTCTTCCAGCACCAGCAGTTCCGGCCGCCCGAGGAACGCCCGCACACAGGCCGCGCGCGCCAGATCCGCGGCCGAAAGGCGGTCCGGCGCGGTAATGGGCAGGCCGGGCAGGCCAAAGGCGTAGCCCAGCTGGGTGGCGTGCTCCACCACATCCTCGAACGTATCGGTCGTATGGTAAAGCTGCGGCAGCATGATGTTGAGATGCGTGCCAAACAGGTTGAGCCAGCTTCCGTGGCGTGAAATGCGGCCGATGCGCCCCCGCAGCGCGTTGAGCTGCCTGTCGCGCAGCGTGCTCCAGTCCAGCCCCATGAAACTGACGCTGCCCTGCGTGAGCGCGACCATGCCCGAGCATATATCCGCGAAGATGGCGGCCCGCGCGCTGTCGCGGCAGTCGATCACCACGCATTCACCGGGCATCATGCGCAGGTTGTAGGGCGCGGGCATGAGGCCGCTTTCCTCGAACGAAGGTACGGCGTTGCGCAGTTCCAGCAAGGGAGCGTTTGCTGTCATGATCAGAAATCCAGCATGAAGAGGATATTGACCACCAGCACCAGCATGATCCCGCGCGCGAAGCCACGCGGCATGATGGTGGCCATCGTGTCATTGCTGCTGACCGTCAGGCCCGAGATGCACGCGCCCAGCCCCACGAAGAAACCGACCAGCACGAATTTCAGCGGAATGACCAGATAATCCCATGTCGTCATGGCGGTCAGGACGTTGAAGAAGAATGTCCACACCGATGATGTGATGGCCCCGTTGGCATGGGCCACCACGAAGCCCATGAGCAGCGACACGACGGAAAAGATCATGCCCAGCGTGAATCCACCCACCGTGAACGCGAACGTACGCGGCATGACCAGCGCCAGGAAGGGGTCGATGCCGCGCGCCTGCAGGCCCCGCACCTCACCGCCCAGCACCAGCATCCCGATCTCGGTCAGGGACAGCATGCCGCTGCGCCCCATCAGGATGATGCCCACAAGGATGGGCGAGATTTCACGCACCAGCACCGAAACCAGAATGGAGCCCGTCATCTGCGCCATTCCGGCATAGCCAAGCCAGTATGCCGCCTGCGACACGACCA
The DNA here is from genome assembly GCF_000613305.1 of Komagataeibacter kakiaceti JCM 25156. The sequence goes on along the minus strand of NZ_BAIO01000318.1, from coordinate 197 downwards.
TGAGTCCCGTCAGGGTCGCCGTGATCACGATGCTCAGGAAACCGCCGCCAATCACCTGCCGCAGCGTCGCCCGGAATTCATACAGGACCGGCCTGCGCCATGAATTGGGCCGCAGGCTTTCACGCAGGGTGCCCCACCCGGCCCCGATCAGCAGCAGCGTGAACCGGACCTGATGGCGCGTCAGCCGCCCGATACCG
>NZ_BAIO01000319.1 GCF_000613305.1 Komagataeibacter kakiaceti JCM 25156 | reverse complement strand
CCGGCCCGCGCGGCGGTTTCTCCCGCTCCGGTCGTCCGGCTCCCGACCTGTCGCACGCGCAGGACATGCGCGGCACGGTCAAGTGGTACAATGCCACCAAGGGCTTCGGTTTCATCACGCCGGAAAACGGTGGCAAGGACATTTTCGTCCATGCTTCCGCGCTGGAACGTTCCGGCCTGTCCGGCCTGACCGAAGGCCAGACGGCGAATGTGCAGGTTGTCGAAGGCCAGAAAGGCCCCGAAGCAGCCGCCCTGTCGGTGGACTGATTTTTCCGCTCCTCCCCATTGCGCCAATGCTGCGCGATGGGGAAGGATGAACGGATTGAAGAACAGGGCTGTCCCGGCTGGGATGGCCCTGTTTTTTATTGCCTTGAGAAAAGATGAGCGGGCGCTGTTTTCAGGATGGACGTGAGGGCACGGGGAGAACCCGATTGTGCGCCCTGCCCCAGAAACTTTTGATAAATGGTCAGGGTACGTTGGTGCGGGTCAATCCTCGCGGCCGCGATTGCGCAGCAGGCGGGCCTTGTCGCGTTGCCAGTCGCGCTCGGCGATCGCGTGGCGTTTATCGGCCTTCTTGCGTCCCTCACCCACGCCGAGCGTCAGCTTGGCCAGACCCCGGCTGTTGAAGTGGATGTCCAGCGGCACAAGGGTTACGCCATCGCGCGCGACCTCGCCCAGCAGCTTATCCACCTGTTTTTTATGCAGAAGCAGCTTGCGCGGCGCGCGCGGTTCGAATCGGGACAGAACGCCGCCCTGATATTCGGGAATGTAGCTGTTGATCAGCCACAGTTCGCCATTGCGCTCCCCGGCATAGGCTTCGTTTATGGTGGCGCGCCCCATGCGCAGGCTCTTGACCTCTGGCCCTTTCAGCACCAGCCCCGCTTCCACCGTTTCCACGATGGTGTAGTTGAACCGGCCCTTACGGTTCTGCGCGGCGATTCCTGTCGAAATCATGCCGCTGCCCTTGTTTTTGGCTGCCATGGGTTCAGTCCAGCAGCCCGACGGCGGAAAGCGCGGCCTTCACCTGCGCCCGGCTTGCATCACTCAGCGGCGCCAGCGGCAGGCGGCATGTCTCGCCCATAAGGCCCAGCACGCTGGCGGCGAACTTGACCGGCACGGGATTGCTTTCACAGAACAGGGCGTCATGCAGCGGCAGCAGGCGGTCCTGTAGCTCCATGGCTTCCATTATGTGGCCATCCGTCCAGCTCTGCTGCACCTGCGCGCACAGCGCGGGGGCGACGTTGGCGGTGACGCTTATGCAGCCATCTCCCCCGGCGGCCAGGAACGAGACGGCGGTACCATCCTCCCCCGAGATCTGGTTGAACGGCTTTTTCACCGCGCGGCGCACCTGCAGCGGGCGCAGCAGGTTGGCGGTGGAATCCTTGACCCCGATGATGTTGGGGTGCAGGGCCAGCCGCGCCATCGTCTCGACCGAGATGTCGATAACGGACCGGCCGGGAATATTATACAGGATGAGGGGAATGCTGATGGCGTCGGCCACGGCCATGAAGTGGCGGTACACCCCTTCCTGTGTCGGCTTGTTGTAATAGGGGGTCACGACCAGCACGCCCGATGCCCCGGCCTGTTCCGCCCGCTGCGCCATGGCCACGGCCTCGGCCGTGCTGTTGGAGCCCGCCCCGGCTATGACCGGCACGCGCCCCGCCACCGATTTTATGGTGAACTCCACCACTTTTTCATGTTCATCATGTGTCAGTGTCGGGCTTTCGCCCGTGGTGCCGACCGGAACCACGGCGGATGTGCCCTGCTGGACCTGCCAGTCGATAAAGCGGCTCATGGAGGCAGATCCAGCGATCCGTCCTCGTTCATGGGGGTGATAAGGGCGGTAATGGAACCCTTGAACATGGTTGTTTCCACCTGGATCGTGTGTCCTGCTACGCATGTGCCGGGGGGCAGCACACGCTTAATGCTTATATATGGTGCTTATACAGGCTGCGGCACAGGGGGCAAAATCCGGCCGCCCGCCCGCTCAGGTCCCGCGCCGGAAGGGGGAGCCGGGATAGACGCCCAGTATCTCCTGCTGTTCCGAAAAAAATGAAAGCTCGCGCAGCGCCTCGGCCAGGGGCGGCGCTTCGGGGTGGCCCTCCACATCCATCAGGAACTGCGTGGCCGAGAACGATCCCTCCAGCATGTAGCTTTCCAGCCGGGTCATGTTCACGCCCGTGGTGGCGAACCCGCCCAGCGCCTTGTACAGCGCGCCGGACTGGTTGTTGACACGGAACAGGAGCGTGGTCAGGAACCCCGGCGCGGGCGGGGGCAGTTCGGCCGGCCTGCGTGATGCGATATAAAAGCGCGTGGTGTTATGGTCCGCGTCCTCCACATTGCGGCGCAGGATTTCAAGGCCGTTGAGTTCGGCCGCCAGCGCGGAGGCCACGGCCACATCTTCCCTGCGGTTCCATGCCCGCACCATTTCCGCGGCGCCAGCGGTATCGAACTCCACCACCGGTTCCAGCCCCAGTTCGGCAATGATGCCGCGCACCTGCGCCATCGCGACGGGGTGGGTATGCACCCGCCGCGCATCCGCCAGCGTGCTGCCCGGAATGCCCAGCAGGCAGTGTTCCACGCGCTGGAAATGCTCCCCCACGATGAACAGCCCCGCCTGCGGCAGCAGGGCGTGGATATCGGGCACGCGGCCCGCCAGGCTGTTTTCGCACGCCAGCATGGCCAGTTCGGCACGGCCATCGTGCACGGCGGCGATGGCCTGGCCGAAGGTCTGGCATGGCAGGGTGGTCCACGCCGG
>NZ_BAIO01000320.1 GCF_000613305.1 Komagataeibacter kakiaceti JCM 25156 | reverse complement strand
CCCGCCCTGCGCGTGGGCAGTGGAAAGCACCCCGGCACCCGGCGTGGCCGCGAGCGCCAGCACAACAAAAGCTGCTGTCAACGATTTCATATGCTTCATCGTCCTACTCATTTTTCTTATGGTAACCTGATCCCACACCACGACAGAATGGTGGCGGTTTGTCACATTTTTGTATCAGATCCATACCCTGAACACGCAACAGTCATGCTGCCCGCCACGGGGTTCAGGCTCAGGGGCCGCGTTAAAAATTCCGGTCCCGTCTCTCGTCCATCACCAAACGAGGGTATAGTCCGGCCTGTCCTTAAAAAACAGGCGGCGGTGCCTGCGGCCGCGCCCTGTTTCCAAGCGTTCGGGTGTTATCATATCATGCCTTCTCCTTTCCGCCCCGCACCCGCCAGCCCATGGAAGCAGGCCCTGTTCCTGCTGGCGCGCAACCGTTCGGCCATGCTGGCCCTGGGCGTGCTGGCGCTGATGGCCCTGGCATGCCTGCTGGCCCCGTTTTACGCCCATGACGTGGCGCATACGGACCCGTTTTCCTCCAACGTGGCGGGAACCATTTCGTTTGACGGGCAGGCGGTGGATATCATGCAGCCCAACGACAATCCGCTCCATCTCGGCCTCAGCCCCATCGGCCCGACATGGCATGCGGCCTACCTGCTCGGGGCGGACAGCCAGGGGCGCGACCTTATGGCGCGGCTGCTGTACGGGGGGCGCAACTCGCTGCTGATTTCGGCCTCGGCCGCCTGCATCTGCCTGTTCCTGGCTGCCGTGGCGGGTATTACCGCCGGTTTCTGCGGCGGGATCGTGGATGGCGTCATCTGCCGCATGCTGGACATCATGTGGCGGTGCCGGTCTATCTGTTCGCCATTTCCCTTTCCATCGTCATGGTCAGCCAGACATTGCAACTGGGGCCGTTCGTGGTGCGGGCCGATAACCTGCTCATTCCCATCCTCATCATCGCGCTGGTCTATGTACCCTATGCCGCGCGGCCCATACGCGGGCGGGTCCTTGCGCTGCGGCAGGCGGAATTCGTGCTGGCCGCGCGCTGTCTGGGCGTGCCTGACTGGCGCATCATGCTGCATGACATCCTGCCCAACCTGACCACCACGCTGGTCGTGCTGGGCCCGCTGCTCATGGCGCTGGCGCTGCTGGCGGAAAGCGCGCTTTCCTTCCTCTCTCTGGGGGTGCAGGCGCCCGCCGCGTCATGGGGCACGATCATTCAGGATGGCGAGGGCCTGATCTACACCCGCCCCATGGTCGCCATCGCGCCGGGGGTCGCGATCGTGATCGTGGTGCTGGCGCTCAATATCCTGGGCGATGGACTGCGTGACGCGCTGGATGTGCGTGACGCGGCGCGGCGCGGGTCATGACCATGGCGCTGCTACGCCGCGCTGGGCAGACGGTTTTCGTGCTGTTTGGTGTCTCGGCCCTGGTGTTCCTTGTCTTTTTCGCCACACCGGGCGCGGACCCCACCGCCCGTATTGCAGGGCGCAACGCCTCCACGCAGGTCATGGAAAACGTACGGCGGGAATACGGGTTTGATCGCCCGCTGCCGGTTCAGTACATGACCATGATGAAAAAGCTGTTCATTACCCGCGATCTGGCATCCTATGCCGACCGGGGGGAAATGGTGGTGCCCGAAATCATGCAGGCCGCCCCCGTCACCGCCAGTCTGGTCTGCGGGGCCGCCTTTATCTGGGTGACGGTTTCCATCGCCATGGGCACGCTGGCCGCCGCCATGAAAAATACGTGGGTGGACCGCACCCTCATGACACTGGGGCTGGTGGGCATTTCCATACCCGTGTTCTGGCTGGGGCAGGTCACCAACCTTGTCACCCAGAGCCGGTATCATGACACATGGCTGTTTTCATGGGTGCCTGGGCTGGGCTACGTGCCTTTACACAGGATCCGTGGGGGTGGTTCAGGTCGCTCGTGCTGCCGTGGTTCGTGCTGGCGGTCATGTTCATCGGCCTGTACGGCAGGGTGCTGCGCTCCGACCTTGTCGCGCTGGAGGGGGAGGACTTCATGCGTACCGCCCGCGCCAAGGGGCTGTCACCTTCGCGCATATTCCTCCGCCACGGGCTGCGTACCGCCATGATCACGTTCATCTCGCTCTTCGGTCTGGATTTCGCGCAGCTTGTGGGGGGTGGCGCGCTCCTGACGGAAGTGGTGTTCGGCCTGCCCGGCGTGGGGCGGCTGACCTATCGCGCGCTGACCACGCTCGACCTGCCGGTCATCATGGCCACGGTCATGTATTCCGCCGTGTTTGTCGTGATCGCCAATGCGGTGGTGGACATGCTCTACCTGCTGGTTGACCCAAGGGTGCGCGATGGCCGGTAATCCTTCCCCCGCCGCCGTGCTGACGGTCGCGGATCTGTGCGTAAGCTTTCCCGTCCGGGGCCGCATGATTCCGATTGTGGAGCATGTGAGCTTTACCCTGCATGAAGGCGGGATTCTGGGGCTGGTGGGGAATCCGGATCAGGCAAGTCGATGACGGCCATGGCGCTGATGGGCCTGATCGACAGCCCCGGCGTGCAGGTGCGCGGTTCCGCCCGCTTCCGGGGGCATGAACTGGTGGGGCTGCCGCAAAAACAGCTTCGCCGCCTGCGCGGGCGTGAGATGGCCATGATCTTTCAGGATCCGATGACGGCCTTCACCCCGGTCCATACCATCGGCTGGCAGATTGATGAGCAGATCCGCGCCCATCTGCCCCTGTCGCGCCGCGCGGCGCG
>NZ_BAIO01000321.1 GCF_000613305.1 Komagataeibacter kakiaceti JCM 25156 | reverse complement strand
GCGCGCGGGATTTCATCGCGCACATGGCTGTTGAAATCACAGTACGGGCATTTGGACAGGCAGAACGGCCAGTGCACGTACAGCGCCAGCGGTTCTTCCCTGTCCATGGGCGCGGGCACGCGGCTCAGATCGCCAGCCGCACGCCCAGCTCCACCACGCGATCCGGCGGGATGCGGAAGAATTCCGTGGCGGGCGTGGCGTTGCGCGCCATGAGCAGGAACAGCGACATGCGCCACCGCGACATCTTGGGCACGGAGGAGCGGACCAGAAGCTCACGGCTGGTGAAGTAGGAAGCCTGAAGGGCGTCGAAATCGAGGCCGCTGGCCTTGAGGTCTTCCAGCGCGCGGGGCAGGTTGGGCATTTCCATGAAGCCGTAGCGCAGGATGATGCGGTAGATGTCCGGGGCCACTTCCTGCAACGCCACGCGGTGCCCGTGGTCGGCTTCGGGCTGGTCCAGCGTCTGCACGGTCACGAACAGCACATGGTCATGCAGGACCTTGTTATGCTTGAGGTTGTGCAGCAGGCAGGCCGGCACGAAATCCGGGTTGCCGGTCATGTAGACGGCGGTTCCCGGCACGCGGATGATGCGGGACTGCGGCAGGCGGGCCAGGAACGAATTCATCGGCATGCTGTCCTGCTTCTGCCGGTTCATGAGAAGCTGGCGGCCCTTCTTCCACGTCGTCATCATAAGTGTCAGCACGATGCCCAGCAGCACCGGCACCCAGCCGCCTGCGGGATCTTGAGCGCGTTGGAGGCGAAGAACGTGCTGTCGAGCACGAAAAAGCCGCCGAACGTCGCGATCGCGGCCGGGCGGGACCAGTGGTACAGCCTGCGGAACACCACCATCGCCAGCACGCAGGTACACATGAAGGTGCCGGTCACCGCGATGCCGTAGGCCGAGGCCAGCGCATCCGAACTGCGGAAGCTCAGCACCAGCAGCAGCGCGCCGATCATGAGGAAGCGGTTGAACTCGGCAGGTAGATCTGGCCCTCTTCCTCGGCATTCGTGTGGGTCACGCGCATGCGCGGCAGGTAGCCAAGCTGGATGATCTGGCGGCATAGCGAGAACCCGCCCGAAATGCCCGCCTGGCTGGCGATGACCGTGGCCATGGTCGACAGGATGATCATCGGCACCTGCAGCCAGTGCGGGCCAAGCAGGAAGAAGGGATTTTCCAGCGCCGCCGGGTCGTGGATGATCAGCGCCCCCTGGCCCAGATAGTTCAGCGCCAGGCAGGGCAGCACGCAGAACAGCCATGCGTAGCGGATGGGCTGGCGGCCGAAATGCCCCATGTCGGCATAAAGCGCCTCCGCCCCCGTGACGGACAGCACGACCGAACCAAGCGCGATGAATGACAGCCACCCGTGATAGACGATGAACTGCACCGCATAGGTGGGCGATATGGCCAGCAGGACGGCGGGGTGGTGCAGGATCTGCAACCCGCCCAGTATGCCCAGCAGGCTGAACCACACCAGCATGATCGGGCCGAATATGGTGCCGACCTTGCCCGTGCCGTAGCTCTGCACCGAAAACAGCCCGACCAGCACCAAAAGCGCGATGGGAATGACAAGGTCATGCGCGGCGGGGAAGCTGACTTCCAGCCCCTCCACGGCGGAGAGGACGGAAATCGCGGGCGTGATCATGCCATCGCCGAAGAACAGGCACGCCCCGCCGATTCCCACCATGCCCAGCGCGATGCGCAGCCGGGTGCTGGGCGCCACGCGCTGGGCGAGGGACATGAGCGAGATGATCCCGCCCTCGCCATTATGGTCGGCGCGCATGATCAGGATGACGTATTTCACCGTAACGATCAGGAACAGTGACCAGATGATCAGGCTGAGAACGCCCAGCACTTCCCACGGCTCGATCTTATGGTGCTGCGATACGACCATGATGGTCGAACGCAGGGCGTAGATCGGGCTTGTGCCGATATCACCGAACACCACGCCCAGAACGCCCAGCAGCGCGGCGAAACCGACCGGATTGGCGGCATGTTCGTGCTGGTCGGCGCCATATTCGGTAATCTGGGGCGGCGCCGGAGTGTTGGCGGCGCTGGCGGCAGGATCACCGCCAGCGGGCGTCGTCTGGGGTCCGGGGGCAGCAGGCCCCGTGGGTTGCGTCATGTCGTGACGGCTCCGCGGCAATAAAGACAGAAAACCGGCATGGGATCGCGACCGGATAGTTCCGCATTACCGTCTCACCCCATGCGCAGCAAGGGGCCTGTCCGCTCAGGTGCCATTCCCCCGGTTTCAGGGGTGCGCGGGCCGCGCCCCGAAAATCGCGCTGCCACCCGCACCAGCGTGGCGCCGCAGGCGATGGCGGTCTCGAAATCGGCGGACATGCCCATGGACACCACCGCCAGCCCGTGCCGCGCCGCCATGTCGGCCAGCAGGCGGAAATGCGGCGCCGGATCCTGGTCATGCGGGGGGATGCACATAAGCCCCTTTACCGCCGCGCCAAAGCGGGCGCGGCTGTGATCGATGAAGTCATCGGCCTCTTCCAGCCTTACGCCGGATTTCTGGGTTTCATCGCCGGTATTGACCTGTACCAGCAGGTCCGGGAGCCTGCCCGCCCGTTCCCCCGCGCGCGCGATCGCATCTGACAGGGCGGGCCGGTCGAGACTTTCGATCATGTCCGCTATCCTGACCGCTTCCGCCGCCTTGTTGGTCTGCAACCCGCCGATGATGTGCAGCCGCAGATCCGGCCAGCGCGCGCGCAGGGGCGGGA
>NZ_BAIO01000322.1 GCF_000613305.1 Komagataeibacter kakiaceti JCM 25156 | reverse complement strand
CGTCGGGACCGGTCATGGTGTGATGTCACCCTGTATCCTCCTGCATGGCTTTGACGGCAGTCGTAATGTCAGCTCCCGGCGGGCATGGCGGCAACGCGGCGGGCGATCCGCAGCACGGCACGTTCGATGGAGGCATATCCCGTGCACCGGCACAGATTGCCGCTCATGGCGGCGCGGATCTGCGCACGGCCTGCATGGCCGCCCGTCTCGCGCATCAGCGCGGTAATGGCGATGACAAAGCCCGGCGCGCAGTAACCGCACTGGAACGCGTTACCCTGCACCAGTTCCTCGCGCACGATCGCGCCCTCTGGCAGGAGGTCAATACCGGCGGCGGTAATGACCGCGCGACCTGCCGCCCTGTAGGCCGGCAGTAGGCAGGCGTTTATGGCCTGTCCATCCAGCAGGACCATGCAGCCCCCGCACCGCCCCACACGGCAACCGGGCTTGACGCTCATGTCCCCCACCTGCTCACGCAGCACGTCAAGCAGGGTGGGTGCCGGCCCCAGCGCGGGGGAAAGGGGCGCGACCGGGCAGGTGCGTCCGTTGACCTCCATGGTGGCAGTCATGTCACGGCGCATACCGTTTTCCATTCCATGTAGTTATCCAGCCCCTGCGCGCCGTTTTCCACACCCCAGCCGGACAGTCCGCGCCCCCCCTTGGGCAGGTCGGGGGAAAAATAGCTGTGGCAGTTCACCCATACCGTGCCCGCGCGGATGGCCGAGACCGTACGTTCCGTTACCGATATATCCTGCGTCCACACACTGGCGGCCAGGCCGTAGCGCGTGTCGTTCGCGGCGGTGATGGCCTCCTCCCACGTGTCAAAGGGCGTGACCATGGCGACGGGGCCGAAAATTTCCTCGCGCATGATCCGCATTTCCGGCCGTGCGCCCGCGATGACGGTAGGCTCGAAAAAAGCGGCGTCCCTGCGCTGGCCGCCTGCCAGCACCTGCGCGCCCTCCGCCTCGCCACCGCGTATGTACTCCGCCACACGTTCCGCCTGGGTGGTGTTGATGAGCGGCCCGATATCGGTCGTGCCCTCCAGCCCGTGCCCCAGCCGCATCGATGCCGCCTGCTGGCACAATCCTGCCACCAGTTCGTCATACCGGCTCCGGTGGACATAGATACGCGAACCCGCCACGCAGACCTGCCCGGCATTGGCGAAGATGCCGCGCGCCACCCCCGGTACGGTCAGCCCCATATCCGCATCCGCCATGACCAGCATGGGCGACTTGCCCCCCAGTTCCAGGGTCAGCTTTTTCATATCCGGCATGGCCGCCGCGATGATCCGGCGTCCGACCTCGGTTGATCCGGTAAAGCTGATCTTGTCCACGTCCGGGTGGCTGGCCAGCGCAGCGCCCGCGTCCGGTCCGTCGCCCGTTACGATATTGACGACGCCGGGGGGCAGACCCGCTCCATCATGATCTCACCCAGGCGGAGCGCCGTAAGCGGTGTTTCCTCGGCGGGCTTGAGCACCACGCAGCACCCCGCGGCAAGGGCCGGGGCAAGCTTCATCGCCGCCATGACCAGGGGCGAATTCCACGGCAGATGGCGCCGACCACCCCGATCGGCTCACGCCGGGCATGGGCGAACATGCGCCTGCCCGCGGGCTGGTAGGCGATGTTGGTGGGAATGTGCGTGCCCTCGATACGCGGGGCAAGCCCGGCGTAATAGCGGAACTGCCCCGCTGCAGCCGGAATGTCCCCCCTGCGGCTGGCGGCCAGCGGCTTGCCGTTATCCAGCGTTTCCAGTACCGCCAGTTCCTCCAGGTAATGTTCGATCAGATCGGCGATGCGCCACAGGATGCGCCCGCGCTGCATGCCGGTCATCGCATGCCATGGCCCGGCGGTGAACGCGGCGCGGGCCGCCTGGACGGCCGCGTCAATATCCGCCGCCGTACCGGACGCGACTTCAGCCAGAACCGCGCCACTGGCGGGATCACGTGTTTCAAACCATTCCCCGCCCACCGGCGCGCGCCATTCACCCCCGATCAGCAGGTCATGACGGCGGGGATGCAGGAAGGCGCCTGCCACGGGCGGGATAACCGGGTGTTCATTCACTGTCTGTGTTCCTCAATCCATGTGCCCAGGGCACGCATGATCTGTTCGGGGCGGAAGGGGGCGGCATGCGGCCACAGGCCCGTGGCCGCCGCCACGGCGTTGGCCATGGCGGGGGTAAGGGCCGCCATGCCAAGCTCGCCCACGCCACGCACGCCAGCGGGATCGTTGCTGTCCATGGCCTCATAGGCATGGATGGCGAGAGCCTGCGGAGTATCGGGCATCATTGGCACCATGTAGCCATCAAGGTTGAGGGCGAGCGGCCTGCCCTGCCCGTACGGGACATGCTCCATCAGGGTGAAGCCCATCCCCTGCATCAAGCCCCCCTCAAGCTGGCCAAGATAGCCCGCCACATCAATGACCGGCCCCGCCGCGCAGTGGAGTTCGACCTTTTCCAGCGTCACGACGCCGGTCGCCCGTTCAATGGCGACCTGACAGATGACGGCACCGGTGCAGAACAGGTAGCGGGCATTGGCGCTCTTCCACGGCGTGGAGGGCACCTGCCCCCTGAATTCCGCCGTCAGGGCTGACAGGTCCGGCGCCTGCCGGGCCAGATCCCCATAGGTGAGCAATGGCTGTGTCCGCGTGTTGCGGGTCGCGTCATGGATACCCCCCCGGCCGGGACGGAGCGTGCCGGGCGGGCGGTCCAGCACCACCGCCGCCTGCG
>NZ_BAIO01000323.1 GCF_000613305.1 Komagataeibacter kakiaceti JCM 25156 | reverse complement strand
TGCAGTGGGCCGGTTTTCCGCAGGCGACCCACGCGGTGTGGTGGAGCATGATCGTGGCGGCGATGGCGATCGCGGTGCTCGGCTTCGTCTCGACCGGAGTCCATGCCCGGCGCAGCGCGCGGGCGGTCGCGGCCCTGCTGGATCCAGGCTGACGCATCAATGATATGTGAATAATGCATATCAATAATCCGTATCGTTCCGGTGCGGCTACAATGCCGACACGCAACAAAAACCGGGCTTTAACCTGTTTTCGAAATGCCGTGGGGCCTGTATGCTCCCGCCTGCCCGTACGGTGGCGGGTGGCGCGTGCCTGAAAACGGGCGCTCCGGCCGCCCCGGGTGGGGCCGTGGCCCGTGTGATCTGTTGCGTGCGTCCACGCCGCGTGCTAGAGCCGCGCCAGCAGCGCACGGAACCAAGGATTTCCGGGCAGGCGGCTTGTTGTTTTGAATCAAGATTCTGGATTGGAAAAGCGGACAGTGGATTCGGGTGGAACGACCTCAATACCGATCGCCTCCATTGCCAATGGCCTTCCCGGTCGTTATGCGACGGCGCTTTATGAGCTTGCGGCTGAACGCCAGGAGCTTGACCCCGTTCTGGAGCAGGCTTCCCGCCTTGTCGAACTGATCGACGGCAATGCTGACCTGCGTACCGTGCTGACGGACCGGACGCTGGACATCCGCGACAGCGCCCGCGCGATGGACGCGGTGCTTGCCGCCGAAGGTTTCAATCCCCTTATGCGTGATTTTGTTGGCGTGGTGGCGAATAACCGCCGCCTCCCGCGCCTGCGTGACATTCTTGCCGCGCTGGCGGCTATCGCGGCCGGAAGGCGCGGGGAAGTGGTGGCCGATGTCGTGTCCGCCCATCCCCTGACCGACCTGCAGCGTGTCCAGCTTCGCAGCCGCCTTGCCGAGGCCGGCTATTCCAAAGTCAATATCCAGGAGCGTGTTGACGCGGACCTGCTGGGCGGTCTGGTCGTGCGCGTTGGCGCCCGCCTGTATGACACCAGCCTCAGATCCCGCCTGACCCGCCTGCACCATGCCATGAAGGGAGCCGCGTGATGGAAATCCGCCCCTCCGAGATTTCGGATATCCTCAAGCAGCAGATCGCTACGTTCGACAAGGCCATTGACGTTGCCGAGACGGGAACAATCCTGTCCGTGGGTGACGGCATTGCCCGTGTGTACGGCCTGCAGAACGTTGAAGCCGGCGAAATGCTGGACTTCCCCGCCAGTGGCCAGAAAGGCATGGCGCTGAACCTTGAAAATGACAATGTCGGCGTTGTCATCTTCGGTGACGACACGGCGATGCGCGAAGGCGACACCGTCGCCCGCACCGGCAAGGTGGTGGAAGTGCCGACCGGCAAGGCCCTGCTGGGCCGCGTGGTCGATGGTCTGGGCAACCCGATCGACGGCAAGGGCCCGCTGGTTGGTGAAGTCATTCCCAAGCGCGCGGAAATCAAGGCCCCCGGCATCATGCCGCGCCAGTCCGTCAGCGAGCCGATGCAGACCGGTATCAAGGCGATCGACGCGCTGGTGCCCATCGGGCGTGGCCAGCGTGAGCTGATCATCGGTGACCGCCAGACCGGCAAGACCGCGATCCTGATCGACACCATCGTCAACCAGAAGAGCGTCAACGCGCTGGGTGATGAAAGCAAGTCGTTGTACTGCATTTATGTCGCGATCGGGCAGAAGCGCTCGACCGTGGCGCAGCTCGTGCGCACGCTGGAGGAAACCGGGGCGATGGCGTATTCCATCGTCGTGGCCGCCACCGCGTCCGACCCGGCGCCCATGCAGTATCTCGCACCCTACGCCGCCTGCTCCATGGGCGAGTATTTCCGCGATAACGGCATGCATGCCCTGATCGTGTATGATGACCTGTCCAAGCAGGCTGTCGCCTACCGCCAGATGTCGCTGCTGCTGCGCCGCCCGCCGGGACGTGAAGCCTATCCGGGTGACGTGTTCTACCTGCATTCCCGCCTGCTGGAACGCGCGGCCAAGATGTCCGACAAGTTCGGCGCGGGTTCGCTGACCGCCCTGCCGGTGATCGAGACGCAGGCCGGTGACGTGTCGGCCTACATCCCGACCAACGTGATCTCCATCACCGATGGTCAGGTCTTCCTTGAAACCGACCTGTTCTACCGTGGCATCCGCCCGGCGGTGAACGTGGGCGGTTCCGTGTCCCGCGTGGGTTCGGCCGCACAGATCAAGGCGATGAAGCAGGTTGCCGGCAAGATCAAGCTGGAACTGGCGCAGTATCGTGAAATGGCGGCGTTCTCGCAGTTCGCGTCCGATCTGGACCCGGCCACGCAGAAGCAGCTTGCCCGTGGCGCGCGTCTGGTCGAGCTGCTCAAGCAGCCCGAAACCTCCCCCCTCTCCGTCGAGGAGCAGGTGGTGGTCCTGTTCGCGGGCACGCGTGGCTATATCGACGCCGTGCCGGTCGATCAGGTGACGGAATATGAGAAGCGCCTGCTGGACGATGTCCGCACATCGGGTAAGGACATTCTTGAATCGATCCGGACACAGCGCCAGCTGACGAAGGATATCGAAAGCCGTCTGAACGATTTCCTGACGACTTTCGGCCGTCAGTTCGTCAACTGAGGAAGATCGGGCAACCATGGCTTCCCTGAAAGAACTACGCGCACGGATCGGCAGCGTCAAATCGACGCGTAAGATCACCAGCGCAATGAAAATGGTCGCCGCTGCCAAGCTGCGCCGGGCGGA
>NZ_BAIO01000324.1 GCF_000613305.1 Komagataeibacter kakiaceti JCM 25156 | reverse complement strand
CCGCGCCCTGCGTTCGGCCATGCACCTCAAGCCCAATGTCCGGCTGGCCAACGCAACGCCCATATGGGCCGAACCGGGGGCGACGGCCCAGTGGGAACTGACCGCGCTGACCTGAAAAACCATGGCTGCGGGGCGTGGGTGATTGCATCGGGCGCGGTTTTCCGTTAAAGGCCGCGCACGCGCTGGCACCCCTGGAGGCCCGCGCGCTTGTGTTTCAGGAGCAGAACAAGTGACCAAATTCACGAAAATCGAAGTCTCTTCGCGCGCGAAGGCTGGTAAGGGGGCAGCGCGTGCAACGAGACGTGCCGGCCATGTGCCCGGTGTTATCTATGGTGCGAAGCAGGAACCCGTCCTGATCGCGCTTGACCCCCGTATCGTGCATCGTGAGCTGCACAAGTCCGGCTGGCGTTCGCGCATCTATGACATCTCGGTCGATGGTGGCGCGTCCGTGCACGCCCTGCTGCGCGAGATCCAGCTTCACCCCGTGACCGATGCGCCGATCCACGTGGACTACCAGCGCCTTGCCGCTGGCCACAAGGTGCATGTGGAAGTGGAAATCCGCTTCGAGGGTGAAGAAGTCGCCCCCGGCGTCAAGCGCGGCGGCGTGGTGAACATTGTCCGCCACACGGTTGAAGTGGTGGTTGATCCGGCCAACATTCCGGAATACTTCACCGCCGACCTGTCCGGCCTGGACTTCCACGACAACGTGCGCTGGGAAGACCTGAAGGGTACGGAAAACGTGACCCCGGCCCTGCATGGCACGAACTTCGTGATCGCCAACGTCACCCCGCCGAGCGTTGACGAGGAAGCCACCGACGAGGCCGAGACCACCGAAGCCGAGGGCTGATCCCTCACCCCCGCCACGGACACGACAGGAGAAAACACGATGCTGCTCTGGACCGGTCTTGGTAATCCCGAGCCGGGAATGAGCCGGAATCGTCACAATGTCGGGTTCATGGCGGTGGACCGGATCGCTGACCGCCACGGGTTCTCCCCGTGGCGGAAACGCTTCCGTGGCGAAATCGCGGAAGGGATGGTCGGACGGCACAAGGTGCTGCTGCTCAAGCCCATGACGTATATGAACCTCTCGGGTGAGAGCGTTCAGCAGGCGGCGGCCTTCTACAAGCTGTCCGCCGATTCCATTACGGCATTCCATGACGAGCTGGACCTTGCCCCCGGGCGTATCCGCGTAAAGCGGGGCGGCGGAGCGGCGGGGCATAACGGCCTGCGGTCGATGGACCGGATGCTGGGCACGAAAGATTACTGGCGCGTGCGGCTTGGCATCGGGCATCCCGGCAGCCGCGAGCGTGTCACGGGCCATGTGCTGGGTGATTTCTCCCGCACGGACCGCGAGTGGCTGGACCCCATGCTCGACACGCTGGCCGATACGGCCGCGCTGCTGGCGGACGGACAGCCGGAACTGTTCATGACAAGAATGGCCGCGCAGGCCGGGGAGTAAGGGCGTATGGGCTTTAACTGTGGCATCGTGGGCCTGCCGAATGTGGGCAAATCGACGCTGTTCAACGCCCTGACCGAGACCGCTTCGGCGCAGGCCGCGAATTATCCGTTCTGCACGATCGAGCCCAATGTCGGCCGGGTTGCGGTGCCGGATGCGCGGCTGGCCGAACTGGCGCGTATTGGCAAGTCACAGAAGATCCTGCCCACCAGCCTTGAATTCGTGGATATCGCGGGTCTCGTGCGCGGGGCTTCGCGCGGGGAAGGGCTGGGGAACCAGTTTCTGGCCAATATCCGCGAGGTGGATGCCATCATCCACGTCCTGCGCTGTTTCGAGGATGATGACATTACCCATGTGGAAGGGGGCGTTGACCCCATCCGCGATGCGGAGATCATCGAGACGGAACTGATGCTGGCCGATCTCGAATCGCTGGAAAAGCGTATTGTTGCCCTTCAGAAAAAGGCGCGGGGCAATGACCGTGAGGCGGCGGCCCAGGTCGAACTGATGGAACCGCTGATCGCGGCGCTGCGTGAAGGCGAGCCCGCGCGCAAGGCCATCCCCGAGGGGCAGGAGGAAGCGGTGCGCCGCCTCCAGCTCATGACCTCCAAGCCCGTGCTGTATGTCTGCAACGTGGATGAGGCGTCGGCCGCGACCGGCAATGAATTTTCCGAACGCGTGCGCGCCCGCGCCGAGGCGGAAGGCGCGGCGATGGTGGTCGTCTCCGCCGCGATCGAGGCCGAAGTCAGCCAGTTGGGCGCGGAAGACCGTGTCGAGTTCCTCGAGGGGCTGGGCCTGAAGGATAGCGGGCTGGATCGCGTGATCGCCGCCGGGTACCAGTTGCTGGGCCTGAGCACCTACTTTACCGTCGGCCCCAAGGAAACCCGCGCCTGGACCATTACCAAGGGCACGAAAGCCCCGCAGGCGGCCGCCGTCATTCACAATGATTTTGAACGCGGCTTCATTGCCTGCGAGACCATTGCATATGAAGACTATATTGCCTGCAATGGCGAAGCGGGCGCCCGTGAGGCCGGGAAACTGCGTATCGAGGGCCGGGATTACGTGGTGCAGGATGGTGATGTCCTGCTGTTCCGCTTTAACGTCTGACCGGCAAATGGCTGGCCGGGGCGAATGGCCCGGTCGGGGATGGATCAAGGAGTAACGGATTATGGATCAGGCTGTTGCAACCCCCGGGCGGGCAGATGCACCGCAGCCGGACGTGATCCGCGCCATGGCCATCGCCGCGCGCCAGGCGGCCCG
>NZ_BAIO01000325.1 GCF_000613305.1 Komagataeibacter kakiaceti JCM 25156 | reverse complement strand
TGGCGCAGGCGTCCACGATCAGGCGGCCCCCCATGGCGGCCAGATCATCATGCAGGCTGGTCGCGGTGGTGCGTTCCGTCAGCGCCACGCGGTCGCGCAGCAGCATGGCGCCCGTGTCCAGCCCGGCATCCATCTGCATGATGGTGACGCCACTTTCGCTGTCACCGGCCAGGATGGCGGCCTGTATGGGGGCCGCCCCGCGCCAGCGCGGCAGCAGGCTGGCATGGATGTTCAGGCACCCGTAGGTCGGGGCCTGCAACATCTCCACCGGCAGGATCAGCCGTAGGCCGCGACCACGGCGGCATCCAGACTCAGGGCGCGGAAATGGGCCTGTTCCTCCGCATTGCGGCGCAGGCTCAGGGGCGTGCGGACCGCAATGCCAAGGGCCTCCGCCGCCTGATGCACGGGGGAGGGACGCAGCTTCTTCCCCCGTCCCGCCGGGCGGGGGGGCTGGCTGTAGACGGTTACGATGTCATGCCCGGCCGCGTGCAGGGCATGCAGGGCCGGTACCGCGAAGTCGGGCGTGCCCATGAAGGCCAGTCGCATGTGATGGGGGGTCCGTTCAGGCTGGGCCGAACCATCCGCTCACGTCAGGTTCCGGCGGGGTGGCGCGCGGGCGGGATCAGTGCTTCTGGCGCTGTTCCTTGGCCAGGCGGCGCATGATCATGTTGCGCTTGAGGGTGGACAGGTGATCGACGAACAGGATGCCCTCCAGATGGTCGATCTCATGTTGCAGGCAGGTGGCCAGCAGGCCATCGGCCTCCAGTTCCTGCCGCTTTCCGTCCATGTCCTGATAGCGCACGCGCACGGCCTCGGGGCGGATGACCTCGGCGTACTGGTTGGGCAGGGACAGGCAGCCTTCCTCCCGCGCGGCCATGCTGTCGGTCTCGGCAATGACTTCGGGGTTGATCAGCACGATCGGGTTGCGGCCCTCGTCCCTGTCGGACACGTCCACAATGGCGAAACGCAGGCTCAGCCCCACCTGCGGGGCCGCCAGCCCGATGCCGGGGGCCTGGTACATGGCGGAGAACATGCGGGGGATGGTGGTGCGCAGCTCGCTCATGTCCTCCGGGCGGACAAGGCGGGTTTTCTGGCGCAGGACCGCCTGGGGCGCGACCAGGATCGGCATGGGGGTCGCCTGAGCGATGACATCATGATCAATCATATTCCGCCATTTAGCGTTTCCGTCCACGCGATGCCAGTGGTGATGGAACCAAAATGCCGATAGCGGCGTGGTTCGCCTTTCGTACGGGTCCTGCCCTTGCGTATGGCTATTATTCTCCCATATCGTGAAGGGACGGGAAGCGGATGCCGTTTCGGGTCCGTTTCTTCGTTTCTTGTCTCGCTCGAGCAGAGGAGGCCGATTTGTCGGGAAGAGTTTTCGGGTCGCCCATGTTTCTGGGGTTCGACCATCTGGAGCAGATGCTGGAACGCGCATCGAAAAATGCGTCGGACGGGTATCCGCCCTATAACATAGAGCAGGTCAGCCCAACGACACTGCGCATCACGCTGGCCGTGGCCGGGTTCGTGATGGAAGACCTGCACATCACGCAGGAAGACAACCAGCTCGTCATTCGCGGGCGGCAGAGTGATGACGGGCAGGGCCGCATTTTCCTGCACCGTGGCATAGCGGCGCGCCAGTTCCAGAAGGCCTTTGTCCTGGCCGAGGGAATCGAGGTCGGTGGCGCGTGGCTCGATAACGGGCTGCTGCATATCGAACTCCAGCGCCCGCAGCCTGAAGTGCGCGTACGCAAGATCGAGATCACCCGCCCCCCCGCCGCGCCGTCGCATGAACGTGTGCCGCCGGTGGTGGATGTGCCCGCCGGGCGCAAGCAACGTGTCGTGAGGGTGATTGACGAGGAATGACAGCCTGCGCCGTAATGTAACGACCCATGTTGCGATGCAGATGGGAAGGGTGGTTCTCCCTTCATGATGCAGGAGATGACGCGATGAGAGTTACAACACAGAATGGTCGGGTACTGCTGCATAACGAACCGGAAACGCCGGTTGGCAGCCCGCATGAAATCAGCATCGGTGAACTGCGTGGCCTGGGCGTGGAATCGGTGGCCTACATCCGGGCGGTCAAGGTTGATGGCGCCAACGCGTTCACCATCCACGCGGCCGATGGCACGCCCATGGCCGTGACCGATGACCGGGATGCGGCGATCAACGCCATCCTCAGCCACGAGATGATACCGGTTCCCCTCCACTGACCTTTTCATGTGCCTGATGGCATGATGCCCTGCCCCGATGAAACGGGGCAGGGCCATTTTTCATTTGTACGGCGCGGCGTCAGTTATTGCGGTCTGGCCGTGGGGTCGAGCCAGCCGATATTTCCATCCGGCCTGCGGTAGAGGACATTGACCGTATCGGTCGTGCTGTCACGGAAAAGCTGGATCTGGCTGTCCGCGAGGTCAAGGCGCATCACCGCCTCGCTCACGCTCAGCGTGGGAATCTCGGTGGGGTGTTCGGCAATGATGGTGGCGTAGGGGCCGGTCGCGCGCAGCGACGTGTCCTCATCCTCCTCCAGCGCGGCTTCCCCGTCCATGGCGGCGTCCATCGCGCATCCTGGGGCATGCCGGGGCGCAGGACATAGCCCCGGCCTATTTCGGGCACCTGCTGGCGGGCCTTCATATGGCCATGGTTGGTGGCCTTGCGGTGGTAGCGGCGCAGGCGGCGCGCGATGTGCTCCGCCGCGTCGTCAAAGGCGG
>NZ_BAIO01000326.1 GCF_000613305.1 Komagataeibacter kakiaceti JCM 25156 | reverse complement strand
CCGGGCTTGATGCCTCCCAGGCGGCGATTACGGCGGGCCGGCTGCACCTGCGCCAGCACCCCCTGCCCGCATCCGCCGGGCCGCTGGCCTACCGTTGCGGCAGCGCGGAGGAACTGGTGGCCGAAAACGCGCGCTTCGATGCGATTTCCGCGCTGGAGGTGATCGAGCATGTCACCGACCCGGCGGCCTTCCTGCGCATGCTGGGGCGCATGCTGCGCCCCGGTGGGGTGATGGTGGTCTCGACCATGAACCGCACATGGCGCTCCATGGCCATGGCCAAGATCGGTGCGGAATACGTGCTGCGCCTGCTGCCTGTCGGCACGCATGACTGGCGCAAGTTCATCACCCTGCCGAACTGGGGCAGTATGCGGCCCGGTCCGGCCTGCGCATTACCGATGTGGCGGGAATGGTGCCCGGCCTTGGCGGCTGGCGGGAAAGCCGTGACATGGCGGTGAACTACATCGCGGCGCTTGTGCGCGACTGACGGAACTGCCGGAAGGCCACCGTGGCTGGCCGTGCTCCCCTGTCGAAGCACACGGCCAGCCATGGCGTCAGATCGTGTTCATGAATGCGAACGTGGTCGGGCTGCCCACGGGGGTGAAGTTCCATGTGAAGTCCAGCACGCCGGTCTGGGCATTGACGCGGAAGGACGTGACCGAATCGCTGCGCTGGTTGGCGCAGAACAGGAAATTGCCGCTGGGGTCGAACATCATGGACCGCCCGTAATCGGCGTGCATCCAGATCTCGTCCACCAGATTGAGCGTGCCGTCGTCATTCACATGGAAGCTGGCCAGCGAATCACCCAGCCGGTTCGAGACATACAGGTATCTCCCGTTGGGTGAGAGCAGGATGCCCGCCGCCAGCGTGCTGCCACGGAAATGCGGTGTGACGGTGCTGACGGTCTGCTGGGGCACGATCTCACCCGTCTGGGGGTTGAAGGTGGCGGCGACGACCTTCGAATCCTGCTCGCCCAGAATGTAGATCATCGTGCCTTTTTCGTTGAAGGCGAAATGACGCGGCGCCGAGCCGGGCGTCATGTTGATGAACGGGGTCTTGGCGGGGACGAGGCGGCCGGTATGAAGGTCCAGCGTCCAGACATACACCCGGTCCAGCCCGGCGTCGCACGCCAGCACGAAGCGGCCGGACGGGTCGGAATTGACCATGTGAACGTGCGAGGACGAATGGTCGCTTATGGCGAAATTGCCCGGCGGGTTGTCGCTGGCGCGGTCGGGCATGCGTGGGCCGGTATTATGCACCACATCGGTCGGGTCGCCCAGGCTGCCATCGGCATGGATGGGCAGCACGCCCACGGTGCCGCCCATGTAATTGGCCACCAGCACGTATTTGCCCGAGGCGTGAACACTCAGATGCGCCGGGATCGCGCCGCCAGAACGGACGACATTGAGCTTGGTCAGTTCCCCGCTGGAACGGTTGACGGAAAACGCGGTGACGCACCCTTCCCCGTTCGCGTTGAAATCGTTGATTTCACTGAGTGCGTAGAGATGTTTGAAATCCGCCGACATGACCAGGAATGACGGGCTGGCTATGTCCACATAGGTCATGAGGGGCGAGAGGCTGCTGGTGTCGGGGTTCATTTCAAACACCGAAATGCCCTGCCCGTTACCCGCGCCGCCGGGTGGTCCATGCTGGGTATAGCCCCCGATATAGCAGATGATGCGGGGCTTGTCCGGAACCTCGGCCATGGCGCGCCGGGACAGGACGGGCAGGCCGGTGGCGGCCAGCGCCGTGGTGAACGTGCGGCGCGAAATATTGCAGCTCATGGAAAAAAGGCGATCCCAGTCAGTTAAAATTCTTGGCGCCCCATCAGGGCAGCTTGCACGCGGGGCCAATCGTGCCGGTATAGCGGCTCCACGTTTCGGTTTCACCAAATAATGGTACGCCTACGAAACCACGCAGTTTCAGGTCACCATTCTGTGAAACCCACAGCTTGGCATGATAGACATGCCCGGTGTCGGGGTCGGTCACGCGACCGTTCCAGTGTCCGGGCGAATCGGAATCGGGCGTGAACCCGTTCAGCATGGGCAGGTTGCATTCCGGCTCACCACGCTTGTCGCGCGGCATTTCGGTCGTGTAACGCAGGCCCGCCAGCCGCCCGCACAGTTCCTGCCCGCAGCGGTTGATCTCGAACACGCCGTCATGATCCTTGGTCATCCACCGTCCGATCACGTCCGGCTGCGCGCCCGGGTTCTGGCTTTCGGCATGGGCATGCGTCACGCCCGCGCCCATGGCCACCGCCACGGTACACACCATGGCCGCCAGCCGTGCCGCCCTGCGTGGCGCGAAGCGGCTTTCGCGCCCTGGTGCGCCGTTGTTGCTCTTGCTGTCCTGCATCTCAAATCGCTCCCGACATGGCGCGTGGCCGGCGGCTGTCCGCGCCGTGTGCGCCTGCGTGTTCCCTCTAGCTGTCGGCCCGGCGGACCCACGGTATGGAATGGACTTCCACCCCTTCCTCATCCAGTTCGGAATACTCCTGTTCCGTCATGCTGCCGTAAATGGCGCGGGCTTCACTTTCCCCCCGATGCATGCTCAGGCTTCAGTGGCGAAGCGGTCGCCCACATCATCGCAATGTTTCTCCACCGTCTCACGCATTTTCTGTAACAGAGCGATCATGGCGTCGGGCACTCCCCCCGGCGCATGGCCGGGTGGCGTGGCGGGCGGTGGGGGCGATGATTCCCGTGCGGGCGCG
>NZ_BAIO01000327.1 GCF_000613305.1 Komagataeibacter kakiaceti JCM 25156 | reverse complement strand
AAGCGCGTTTCCTGAAGCTTTTTGAAAAAAAGCTTCACCAAAACTTACTCAGGTTTTGCGGAATGTCTTAAGGGCAGGCTTTTCAAGCAGGCTCTTGGTGCTGACAGATGCCCAATGGGCAAAAATGGAACCGCTGTGTCTTGGCAAGAAGACGGATCGTGAACGCCATACGCGCGCAGGGTGCCTGCATGGTCATTTCCCAGCGCAGGCACCGCATCGACCGGCACCCGTTCGATTCCAGGTCGCGTCATCTCATCGCGATCTTCTTCTGCGAAGCGACAGGGCAGACAGATCATTTACAGCCATGATCTGTCCTGTCGCCGCAGTCATCAATTCACGATAATTCCCAACGGGCCCTTATTTGATTGCGTAGAAAAAACCATTCCCCGATGGAGGCGAACGATCAAACACGGTAAAGCCAGCTTCTACGAGAGGGGCAATAAGATGTCTCTGATTCTTGTCCCGGTGGATCTCATGCCATTCCACCATAAACATCGTTACTTCAGGGAGGAGACCTGAATCGTGAAGGTTCTGGAAAATATTATATTCCGCGCCTTCACAGTCGATTTTCATGATGATGTCGTCATCAGGATGCAGGCTCCGGATCCGACGCAGGGCAGTCGCGGCGGTCTCCATCTGCAGTTCCGTGGGAATGCCGGCACCATCTATATCCGTGTCGCGCGTGGAACGTGATCCCGAATCATCAGAATCAAATACATTAAAGGTAATCGTGCCTTCAACATCGGAAAGACCGATATTGGAGGGGATGATTTTTTTCGCTAGTTCGGGATTGAGCTCAGGTTGGCTATCGCCCGATCATAGGTGGAAGGGAATGGTTCGAAAGAATATATCTTTTGAACCGTAGGGTTTTTAGCGAATTGCATTGATACCAAACCGATGTTCATTCCGACATCCATGACGACGGTTGGGCGCCTGCGCTCAAATCTGTACACTTTCTCAAGAAAAATCTCACCAATCAGATTAATATCATCCCGTACCTTTGCATAAAAACTGATGCCATCCTTGGTCATGATGACGTCATCGCCTTTGATCATGACCCGGAAATCACTCTCGTACCAACGACGTAAAATATCTATGTTGTCCCGGAAGAAAGTCGGTGAATTCTCATCAAGTTTTGGGAATATAATATCAGAACTTAGTGTTGCTTCATCAGTAACTGGGCGATAGGTGTCTATTTCCAGTCGAGCATTACCTTGAACAGAGACGCGATATTCAACCGAATACTTATTCGTAAGGGCGGAAAATAATATCTCGAAATGTGTTTGCCCCGCCCGCAGTTCACCAGCCGCAATATACCTGACACCCAGGATGTCCTGACCATTATTGCAGGCGACGTCGGCAATAGCCACACAATCCCCATCGGCGCATCCAGTCAGATCAATACCGGAGATACAGAAAATAACCTTGTATCTTCCTGGGGCGCGCGTTTCATAAGGCCCCCATATGACATGTCCTTCCTTGCCCAGAACCGTTTGAGCAACGCGGGCTCCGTGAATATTCTTTTCAGACGCAATATGAGTGTTTAGCAATTTCACGCTCCATAAACCCGGAATAAAAATAAAATGATTTGATTATAGTAATATGATGAAAGGATGAGGATCTTTACTGACCTCACATGCATGCACTCGCATGGCGATGCGCCTGAACTCCCTGAACCTGCAGAAGCAGATCGCGATGAGGTAGATGGTGCGACCTGAAATAAAGGCATCATCAAACGGGTGTCTGTCTGGGCGGTTCCCTTTTCAGCCATTCAGCATTCATCAATATAAAGCAATCTATACGGACCTTGATACGCATCCAACAGATTTCCAAGATTATAATGCCTAACAAGAATAAAAAGATAATATATTCTGAGGTTTACTTATTATTAAATGATGTTTTACAGACTGAATTTGCCAGACAGCCTTCAGGAGACGTGTCGTGGCAATGCCGATTTCAGTTACAAGGGCAACCGAAAACAGTCCTGATTCTGACCTCCCCGAAGATAACCTGAACCGGGAATTGGATTCGCGGTTCGCACGGCTGG
This sequence comes from Komagataeibacter kakiaceti JCM 25156, assembly GCF_000613305.1. The sequence goes on along the minus strand of NZ_BAIO01000327.1, from coordinate 659 downwards.
AACAGGCGGTGGATACGGAGGGGGAAATGCGGTCGTCGCAACCCGCACCGCCGTGGGCACGACAGCCCTGAATGGCTCTATGAACGGGCGGGAATGGAAAGTCGGCAAGGTCGGCCAGATCGCCAAGGCATGTGGCGTTTCGCTGGGGAGGCTCCTGTTTGGTGGTGACAGCCCGTTCAACGCCTCCCCGGTCATATGCCTCGACACCCGCGCGGATGACCGGCTTGATGCGCATTGTAGGGCGAGACGCCGCCCGAACGGTGACGGGCCGTGATCAGTGACGATCCACGCTATCGTGAACGGATCATCGACGTCGAAACCGCCCGCCATCCGTAGGAGAACGAAACCGCCGCGATCCCCATCATCGGCAGGGTGGTCTGGCGGTCGGGGTCGACAGGGAAATGACGGTGTCCTGCCTTTCCGGTGTTTCCCTGCCGCTCCCACGCCAGCACTCCGGCCCCGCATGCCTGTTGCCCGCGCTCCGTCGCATCGGGACTTGTTGACCGGTGGGGGAAATGATGTCCATCATCATAACATGTCACCTCCCCGTCACACACCGTCCGACCAGCCGGGTGCGACCCATGTGCTTGGCCGGTTGCATGACCGGCTGCGCCGCACCCGCAATCACGCGACGCCAGACCCCGCGGCCAGCCGCCAGG
>NZ_BAIO01000328.1 GCF_000613305.1 Komagataeibacter kakiaceti JCM 25156 | reverse complement strand
GCAGGTCGGGCGGGGTGCCGAAGGCGTCGAGCAGATCCAGATGCGTGGCCTGGTCGGCCAGCCCCATCTGTTCGTGTTGGCCCTGAATTTCCACCAGCAGCGTGGCCGCCCGCCGCAACAGGCTGATGGCGACCGGCTGGTCGTTGATATAGGCGCGTGAACGGCCATCGACCGTCACGACCCGGCGCAGCAGGATGGGTTCATGCGCATCATCCAGCGCGATGCCCTGTTCGCTTAACAACTGATGCAGCGGATGGGTGGGGCTGATGTCGAAACAGGCGCTGACACTGGCCTGTTCGCACCCCGCGCGCACCAGCGACGCGCTGGCGCGTTCCCCCAGCGCCAGGCCGAGACTGTCCAGCAGGATGGATTTTCCCGCCCCGGTCTCCCCCGTCAGCACGGTCAGGCCGGGGGGAAAGGCCAGATCCAGTTTTTCGATCAGGACCACATCCCGTATCGAGAGCTGTGTCAGCATGCAGGTTTCCTGTTCAGCACAGGCCGTTGGCGGAAATCAGAAAATCGAATGCCACGCCCGTGAGAAGATGTTGCGGCCCTGCTTGTGGTCCGGGGCGTCCACGCCCTTGAGCAGATGGTGCGCGCGCAGGTGATCATACGCATCATGGTACCATTTGCTGCTGGGGTAGTTATAGGCCAGCACCGCGCCGGTCTTGCGGGCCTGTTCCAGCAGGCCCATGTCCAGATAGACCTCCACCAGCCGCTCCAGCGCCTCGGGCACATGGTTCGTGGTCTGGAAATCCTGCACCACGCGCTGGTAGCGACCGGCGGCGGCGGGAAAATCGTTCTGCTGCTGGTAGTAGCGCCCCACCAGCATTTCCTTGCCCGCCAGATGGTCGCGGCACAGGTCGATCTTCAGCTGCGCATCACGCGAATAGGGGCTCTGGGGGAAGCGGGTAATGACCTCCTCCAGCGCGTCCATGGCCTCGACCGTGCCCTGCTGGTCACGCTGCACGTCTGCCACCTGCTCGTAATAGCACAGCGCGCGCAGGTAGAAGGCATAGGCCGCGTCCCCGCTGGTGGGGTGCAGCTCCAGAAAGCGGTCGAGCTGCTGCACGGCTTCAGGATATTTGTTCAGCAGGTAGTTGGCGTAGCCTCCATAAGCTGGGCATTGGCCGTGTAGGGGGAATAGGGGTAGTTGCGCTGCAGGGTATCGAACTGGTTGACCGAAAGCAGGTAGCGGTCGGACCGCAGGGCGTCCACGCCGTTATTGTACAGTGTTTCCGCCGAACCGACACGGGGCGCGCGTTCGTTGATGCTGCTGGCGCTGTTGCCACACGCCGCCAGAAGGGCGGCGACGGGCAGGCACGCCAGCCAGCGGGCCGCATGGCGGGCATTGCGCAGTGATTGCGGGGTATATCGTGATCTGCGTACGAACATGCCGGCTCTTCCAGTTACGGAAGCTTTATATCATGTGCCGGGGGAGGGTGAAGTCTTCGCGTGCGGATTTCGCCCCTTCCCATCACGCGGCCTTGATGTGCGGCACGCGCGCGGGGGTGGCGTCCGGAGTCGTGCGCCAGTTCGCCTGATCGGCAAACAGCTTGCGCAGCAGGCGGTTGTTGAGCGTATGCCCCAGCTTGTGCCCCCGCAGACGGCCATGGATCACGCCACCTGCCAGATGGAGGTCCCCAATCGCGTCAAGAACCTTGTGGCGCACGAATTCATCGGGGTGGCGCAGTCCCGTCGGGTTGAGGACATGATCGCCGCTGACGACGATGGCGTTATCCAGTGATCCCCCACGGGCCAGACCGATGGCGTGCAGGTGTTCGATTTCGGGTTGCAGCACAAAGGTGCGCGCCGCACTGAGCTGCCTGTGGAAGTGGCGGCTATCCATCTGCGCGGTGTAGCGTTGCTGACCAATGGCCGCGGCCGGGAAATCAATGGAAATATCGATCAGCAGCCCCGGTTCCGTGGCGGGGGAGAGTTCGGCGTAGGCATCGCCATCTTCCACCCTGACGGTCCTGCTGATGTAGATGTTCCGGCGCGGGGCCGCCTGCGGCCGGATGCCCGCACATTCGATCAGGAAGACGAATTCGGCGGCGGATCCATCAAAAACCGGAATTTCGGGGCCATTGACGTCAATGAAGACGTTATCGATGCCGCACCCCGCCAGCGCCGCCATAAGATGTTCCACCGTGGCGATCCGGGTGCTGGCGTCGGCCTGCGGGTCATGGCCCAGCACCGTGCTCAGCCGTGTATCGACCACCGTATCGTAACGGGCGGCAAGCGGGGGCAGGTCATTCCTGTCCTCGCGCCGGAACACGATGCCGGTGTTCTCCGGCGCGGGGGAGAGACGCAGGGTAATGCGCGCGCCCGTATGAAGGCCCGTGCCCACGCTGCTGATGGACTGCCGCAGGGTATGCTGCATCTGCCCACCATGGGGGAGTGTGGCATGTAGGGGGCGCCCGTCTGTGGCAACATGCCGTCCATTGCCTGTATCCTTGGCGGAAGAGTGGGAAAACGCGCAGTAAGTGGCATGATGAATGCTACTGCGTTGTCGCCCATTCGGACAGTCAAGGATTATTGCCTATTGTTACCTGTTCAGTACCACGATCCGCGACCCGCCATGAAGCAGGTCGCGCCCGCTTCCGTTACGATGAGCGCCGACGCAGGAGCGGAATGTCCAGCCCCCCGTCATCCGGCGTGGCGGCGCCACCAGCCGCCGCCTGTTCCGGCTGGGGCTGCTGCG
>NZ_BAIO01000329.1 GCF_000613305.1 Komagataeibacter kakiaceti JCM 25156 | reverse complement strand
ATGACCTATGCCGAGGCCGCGCGCGTCTGTGGCGTGACCGTGGGCACCATCAAGGCGCGGGTTTCACGCGCGCGCGCCCAGATCATGGACTACATGGCGGCGGACCCGGAGGGGACGGCCCGCCATGGGGAGGACTGAGCGGGAACCATCGGCGCCTGCTCGCGTTTTCGTTACAATGTGCATGTAACCTTTTGCCCTGCCCGTTCATTGCACCCTTACCAATGACCAGACAGGGGAGAAGAAAATGACCAGCAGTTTTCATGACGAAATGCTTGCAATCCTGCCCCGGCTGCGTGTCCAGGCCCTTTCGCTCACGCGCAATCGCGCGGCGGCGGACGATCTGGTGCAGGATGCGGTGTGCAACGCGCTCGCCGCCCAGCACAGCTTCACGCCGGGCACCAATTTTTCCGCGTGGATGCACCGTATCCTGCGTAACCGTTTCATATCGGACCTGCGCAAGAAGCGTGAGACCTGCAATATCGATGATGTCCCCACCTCCGCCGTGGCGGGCAGCGGCGCGCATGAAGACCGTCTCGTGATCAAGGAACTGGCCGAGGCGATGGACCGCCTGCCCGCCGACCAGCGCGAGGCGCTGGTGCTGGTGGTGATGCAGGGCATGAGCTACGACGAACTGGCCGCCGCCACGGGCTGCGCGGTGGGCACCGCCAAGAGCCGGGTGTTCCGCGCCCGGCGCCAGCTTGCCTCATGGCTGTATGGGGAAGAGCGCGATATTTCCGCCGTTACGCTGCGTGGCGCGGTCCGGCGGCTGCGCGCGGGCAGGGAAGCGCAGGCGGCGGTCTCTGCCTGATAGCTGAATTCCCACTTTGAATAATGGTATAAATATGGCACTGACAGCTATATCCACGCCAGAGGTCAGGAAGTTTGCAGGGTAGGTTACGGCCCTGGCAACGTCAGGGGTTATGTGAAGTGGGAATTTACTTCGGGATAATGCGATGGCGCTGAAGGACAAGTGTCCTCCCAGGCAACCAGGAAAGAAGTCCACAGACAGATCGGATGATGCGTTTGAGCTATGGTTGAAGCGGGGGCTGCATCAGTTGTTCGATGATGTGACCAGAGAGCCTGTTCCCGAGGAACTCCTGCGCCTGATTGAGGAAGACCGGAAACGGACAAAATAGATGTCCGTCTTCCCATCTTCCGGTCGGCCCCGCAGGGCCGTCCGGCACCGGAGCCTGTTCACGTGGGTCGGACGCGTGTTCGACGCCGTGCGGGGCCGGATGATGGCGATCATCCTGCTGGCGGCCATGCCCATCGCCCTGATCGGGGCCGTGCAGGCATGGCATAGCTACCACAACACGCTGGAAGCCCCCGGCTACCGCACCGACCAGACGGTGGCGCGCATCGATCTGGAGCTGCGTCATGAATCCGAACATCTCGGCTCGCTGCTCCAGGCGGTCTCGCGCATGCGGCTTGATGATGAGGGGCTGCGGCGGATGCTGGAACTCGTCCAGTCCCTGACCAGCCGCCACTATACCCAGATTGCGCTGGCGGATGACCGGGGCAATATCCTTGCCTCCGTGGGCAGCCGCTCCGACGCGCTCCAGTTGACCACGGAAGACATGCCCCGTTTCCAGGGGGATATCGGCATGGTGCCGATCATCGACCCGGTTACGCGTGTGCCCGCCTATTTCCGCATTACCGTCACCACCATGATTGGCGATGAAAACGGCCGTCCCGCCCGTTCGGGCTACCTTACGGCCATCATGCCGCTGTCATGGCGCAGCGGCATGCTGCAGGGCAGTGACCCGCGTCTGGATCTGGTGCAGCAGAATGGCCTGATAGAGATCTGGGTTCTCGACAATCAGGCGCGCCGGGCGGTGCCCCTGTGCGCCGACTGCCGGTGGGACGCCAGCCCGTCCGAACCGATCATGCGCTGGGCGCGGTTCATGCTGGCGCATAATCAGGAGCATGGGCACATCACCCTGCCCGAAGGGTCGTTTTCCATCGGGCGGGTGCAGGGCGGGGTGTTCGTTCTGGCCATGACGCGCCGCAACGCGGGCGAGCGGCACGCGGTGGTCATGTTCGCGGTCTCGCTGGTCAGCAGCGGGCTGCTGCTGCTTGTCGGGCTGCTGGGCGCTTCCAAAAGTGCGGATGTGCTGGTGATCACGCCGCTGCGCCAGCTTACGGATTCCGTCAACCAGTGGCAGTTGGGCGGCATGTATGACGTGCGCTCCAACTGGGCCATGCCGCTGGAGGTCAGGCAGCTCGCCCATGCCTTCAGCAAGGCGACACGCAGGCTGGCGCGCCATGAGAAGCGGCTGGAGCGCGCGCAGGTGCGTCAGGAACTGCTGCTCAAGGAAATGCACCATCGCGTCAAGAACAACCTCCAGATCGTGGCCTCCCTGCTGAACCTTCAGGCCGGCCGGATCCGTCAGCCCGCCGCGCGGGAGGAATTCGCCCAGGCGCGCGACCGCGTGCGCGCGCTGGCGACGCTGCATCGCTACCTGTACGCGGATGGGGAACTCTACAGCCTGAACATGCAGAGCTTCGTGCGCGAACTGTGTGGCCAGATCATGCATGCCATCGGGGAGTCCGATGAAAGCCGCATCACGCTGGACATCCGCGTCGATGACCTGCTGATGGTGCCCGATCAGGCCGTGCCCCTCGCCCTGATCGTGACCGAAGCGGTGAGCAACACCCTCAAATACGCCTTTCCCGACCGCCAGCACGGCACGCTGGAG
>NZ_BAIO01000330.1 GCF_000613305.1 Komagataeibacter kakiaceti JCM 25156 | reverse complement strand
GCGGCGATCACCGCCGCGTCAAGCGCCGTGGTGTCCATGTCGCGCCAGCATCGAACGCGGACAGCGCCAGACCGGCCGACAGGTCATCGGAACGGGCCAGCGCCAGTTCATCCGTATCCAGCGTCGGTTCGATGGGGGTATAGGTCTGCCCCTTCTCGTCACGCCCGCGCAGCATTTCCAGATACGCGGCGATGCCGAAGGCGATCCGGTCGAGCGGACGCCCGCTGGCCAGCGACCGGCGCACGGTATCGGTCCAGAAGACCCGCACCTTGGAGGCGCCGTCACTGCATATGCGCAGCAGCGTATCCGCCACCGCCGGGTTGGAAAACCGGCTGAGCAGGCGCTTGCGGTAGGCATCCAGATCCACGCCCGCCGGGGCGTCGATCTGGGGCATCGCGTCCTGTGTCCAGTAGGCGTTGGCCAGACGCTCCAGCTCCGCGTCCTGCACCGTTTCATGGGCGTAGCGATACCCCAGCAGCAGCCCGGCCGAACCCAGCAGGAGATGCGCGGCGTTGAGCATGCGCACCTTCACCTGCTCGTAGCCCGCCACGTCCGCCACGAACTCCACCCCTGCCTTTTCCAGCGCGGGGCGGCCATTACAGAATTTGTCCTCCAGCACCCACTGGCTGAAATCCTCCGCCAGCACGGGCAGGTCATCATCCAGCCCGCTGGCCGCGTTCAGCGCCTTGCGCGTCGCCGCGTCCACGCCGGGGGTGATCCGGTCCACCATGGAACAGGGAAAGGTGACATTGGCCTCGATCCATGCCGCCAGATCCGCGTCCAACGCGCGGGCGTACCCCACGAAGCTTCATGCGCGACATGGCCGTTGCTGCGCAGGTTGTCACATGACAGGACGGTAAACGGCCCCGTGCCCGCCGCCCGCCTGCGGCGCAGGGCCTCGACCACGTAGCCGAACACGGTGGCGGGCTGGCGCGGATTGTCCAGATCGGCGCGAATGGCCGGGGTATCGAGCCTGAAACGCCCGGTTTCCTCATCAATATTGTAACCGCCTTCCGTTATCGTCATGCTGACGATGCGGGTCTTGGGATCCACAAGGCGGTCCAGCACCGCATCGGGGTTGGCGGGGGCGAGCAGATATTCGCGCAGCGCCCCGATCACGGACACCGTGCGCACGCCATCGGCCGTGACTTCCGTCAGGGAGTACAGGCAGTCCTGCTGCTGGAAGGCGCGGGCCTTGGCCTCGCTGCGCGCGCCACCGCTCAGCCCCACGCCCACGATCCCCCATTCCGACTGCCCCGGCAGGGCGAGGCATCTGTCCACGTACCAGGCTTCATGCGCACGGAAGAAATTGCCGACACCAAAATGAACGATCCCGCGTCCCACCTCCGCCAGTTGATAATGTGGCGCCTGCACGCCGGCGGGAAGATGCTTCAGGGTTGTTTCATTCAGCATGGTGTCTTTCGAACTCCTTGTATGTATGTGCGCGGGCCGGTCCTATCTCCTGTCCGCGCTGTCGGCGCTGACCGGCCCGAAGGAAACTTCTGCCAGAAGCGGGTGCCCCGTAAGCGGGAACGGGCCATCATCGGTGCGCCCGTCCGACCAGATGTTGCGTATGGCAAGCCGCATGTCGGCATGCAGCAGCCCCACGGCGAAACGCATGACGGGTGTCCAGTGTTCCCCCGTCCGCTCCAGGCGGTCCAGCATGTCACGCATGCCCTCACTGTCCAGCGCGTGGCCCCGGCGGGTAGCGGCGGTCGCATCGCAGCGGTCCGCCATCTGGCCCAAAAGCAGGACCACCATGTCGCGTTCGTGGCCGAGCATGTCGCCCATGCGGGCGGTTTCGCCCTCCACCGCCGCGCGTGCAATGAAGATAGCATCCGAACGGATCCGACGCAAAAGCCCCGGCAGGCGCGCCACCAGCGGGTCATGGCGGGCAAGGGCGCCGGGATGCTCCACTTCTGCCTCCTGCACGCCGTCATTGATGTCCTGCAACAGCGAACGGCACGTCACATCCGCCATGGCCAGCGTGTCATAATCGGGATGCTGGCGCAGCGCGCCACCCAGCAGGTCGGCCAGCCCGCGCAGCAGGGTGGCGGAATCCGCCAGCACCTCGCGCCGCGCCTCGTTGCGCAGGACGAAGAATGAAACCGCGAACGACACCACGACCCCGGTCATGATCGAGGCGATGCGTTGCAGCGGGCGCGAAAACGGCGCGCCGGTGGAGGGAAACAGCAGCACGACCATCAGGGTCACGATCGCGACCCGCATCTTGGGCCGCAGCGCCACGACAACCGCCAGCGGCATGAGCATGACCCAGAACACCATGCCCAGCGAAAGGCCGTACCACTGTTCCAGCGCGATGGCGGACATGCCCGCCGCCGCCCCGATCAGCGTGCCGACAACCTGCTCACGCCCGGTGGAAAGCGTCTGTGTCAGGCGGGTCTGGGTAATGACGATGACCGATGTGATCAGCGCCCAGACCGGTTCCTCCAGATGGATGAGCGTGGCGACGATGCCGGACAGGATGAGCGAGACATTCATCCGCACGACCTGCCGCCACGTCCCCCTGCGCATGATGGAACGCAGCATGACCCGCAGGCGCGCCCCCATGCGGGTCAGTGCCCGGCACTGTCAGGCAGGGGAAAGGGCACCCAGCGCAGGCCATCGGCATTCTGCACCAGAAACAGGACGGTCCGGCGGTGGGACGCGCGCGCGGCGTCGATCTGGCGGCGCAGG
>NZ_BAIO01000331.1 GCF_000613305.1 Komagataeibacter kakiaceti JCM 25156 | reverse complement strand
CTGCTCGATGGGCTGGTGGGTCGGGCCATCCTCCCCCACGCCGATCGAATCATGGGTGAAGACATAGGTCACCGGCAGCTTCATGAGCGACGAGAGACGGATGGGCGGCTTCATGTAATCGGAGAAGATCAGGAAGCCCGAGCAGTAGGGCCGCAGCCCGTACAGCGCCAGCCCGTTGCTGATCGACCCCATGGCGTGTTCACGCACGCCGAAATGCAGGTTGCGCCCGCCATAGGTGCCGCCCCACTGCGGCGGCTGGAAATCGCCCGCGCCATCGAATGTCAGGTGCGTCTTGGTCGAAGGCGACAGGTCGGCCGAGCCGCCGATCATCCACGGATAGTTCTTCGCGATGACATTGAGCACCTTGCCCGAGCTTGCGCGCGAGGCCACGCCCTTGGCGTCCGCGTCGAATACCGGAATATCCGCGTCCCAGCCTTCGGGCAGGGTGCCCGCGAAGATATGGTCGAGCTGCTTCGCCTCATCGGGGAATTTGGCGCGATAGGCGGCGAACAGCTCGTTCCACGCCCTGCTTGCGGCCGCGCCACGCGGGGCCAGGCCCTGCTGGAAGTGTTCCGGCACGCCTTCGGGCACATAGAAGCTTTTATCTTCCGGCCAGCCGTAGAATTTCTTGGTCTCGCGGATTTCCTCCACCCCCAGCGGGGAGCCATGAGCTTCCGCCGTGCCGGCAAGGTGCGGCGCGCCCCAGCCGATGATGGAATGCACGATGATCAGCGTGGGGCGGGACGTCTCGGCCTTCGCTTCGGCCAGCAGGCGGCGGAAATCCCCGGTATCATTGGCGTCCTTGAGTTCAAGGACATGCCAGCCATAGGCCTCGAAGCGTTTGTGCACGCTCTCGGTAAAGGCGATCCGGGTCGAACCCTCGATGGAAATCTGGTTGCTGTCGTAAATCCACGTCAGGTTGCCCAGCTTCAGGTGCCCCGCGATGGACGCGGCCTCGCTGGAAATCCCCTCCATGTTGTCGCCATCACCGCACAGCGTGTAGATGTGATGGTCAAACAGGCTGAAGCCGGGGCGGTTGTAGCGTTCGGCCAGCCACTTCTCGGCAATGGCCATGCCCACAGAATTGCCGCAGCCCTGACCCAGCGGGCCGGTGGTGGTCTCGACCCCGGCGGTATGATGGTATTCCGGGTGGCCGGGGGTGAGCGAGTCAAGCTGACGGAACTGCTCGAGATCCTCCAGCGTCAGCGCCGGGCGGTCCGCCGGGGGTTTTCCGGGGCGCACATCGCGGATACCGGCAAGGTAGATCAGCGAATACAGCAACATGGATGCGTGTCCGATGGACAGCACGAAACGGTCACGGTTGGGCCACAGCGGGTCGGCCGGATCGTAGTTCAGCACATCGCGCCACAGCGTATAGGCCACGGGGGCAAGCGCCATGGCGGTACCCGGATGGCCCGAATTCGCTTTCTGCACCGCATCCATGGATAGCGTGCGAATGGTGTTGATGCACAGCGTATCGATATTGGTGGGCATGCTGCCGCCTCCTTCTGGCGCCATCGGGGGAGATGTAAACAGGGAACGCATAAAAACCGGCCTCCTTACAGCCATGGTTATTGTCCAGCCCCGATCAGGCCAGAGACATGGGCCAGACAACCTTATCTTCTTTTTCTTTCCAGACCGCCCGCATGCGCCTGCCCTGCGGGCGGGGCAGAACGGGGCGCAAGGTCAAAAGGCTTTGTCGGCACGCACCTTCTCACGACCTTCGGGGCGGGACAAGCCATCTCATCAAGCCGTTACCGGCGGCCATTCGCCGCGCGGCTCCGGGCCCTGCCTGTACCAGCGCGCTCTCGCCGGGGCGGTTGCAGCATGAAGCGCCATTGGCCCGGAATTTGACACGGGCGCGCCCCGTCCCTCTCCTGTCGGATCACGACACGCAAGGTCAGGGAGTTCGTGCATGCCGCTGTTACCCGCCAGCGATCACACGGATGGCGTACGCTTTTTCAATCCACCCGCCATCTGCCCCGAAACCGCGCCGCCGGGGCGGATGCGGTGGCGGACCATCCTGAAGTGGCAGTGGACGCGGCCCCGGTCGGACTGGCCGGACCGGATTGAAAATCCCACCCCCACGGGCGATCCCCACGCCATGCCCGCGCGCGACACGGCGCAGGTCACGTTTATCGGGCACAGCACTTTCCTGATCCGCCTGCCGCGCCCCGATGGCACGGTGCTGAGCGTGCTGACCGATCCGGTCTTCTCGCAACGCTGCTCGCCCTTGCCATTCATGGGGCCGAAACGGGTGCGGGCGCCGGGGCGGGCGCTGGCCGACCTGCCGCCGGTCGATGTCGTGCTGATTTCCCATGCCCATTACGACCATATGGATCTCCCCTCCTGCGCGCGCTGGCGCGGCGGGGCGATGACCCGCTGGTGGTCGTCCCGCTGGAAAACGCCCGGTTCCTGCGCCGGACCGGGCTGCGCCGCATCATGGAACTGGACTGGTGGCAGGCCGTCGGCACGACCGGATTGCAGGTGACCTGCACCCCCGCCCGCCATGGCGCCGCCCGCACCCCCTTTGACCGCAACAAAAGCCTGTGGGGCGGGTTCATGCTGCGCGACACGGCAGGCCACCAGCTTTTCTTCGCCGGGGATACGCCCATGGCCGCCACTGGTCCCTGATCCGCGCGCGGCTGGGCGCGCCGGACATCGCATTGCTGCCCATCGGGGCCTATGCGCCGCGCGCG
>NZ_BAIO01000332.1 GCF_000613305.1 Komagataeibacter kakiaceti JCM 25156 | reverse complement strand
TCGCTCCATGGGCGGGCCAGCAGGGCCGCCAGCGGCAGCAGTACCATCACGCCAAGCCAGAACAGGGTCAGGCCCAGCCCGATTGCAAATCCCGGCAGCGCATCACGCTGCCGGCGCCAGGCCAGCCGCCCGGACAGGGCATGCAGGGCCGTCATTTTGTATAGATGCCGTCAAAGATGCCGCCATCGGCAAAATGATCCTTCTGTACCCGGGTCCATCCCCCAAGGCTGGCGATGTCGAACGTATTCACATCCGGGAAGCGGTCACGGTTCTGCGCCAGGATGGCGGGGTCAACCGGGCGGAAGTAATGGCGCGCGCCAATCTTCTGCCCTGCCGGGCTGAACAGGAATTCGACATAGGCCTGTGCGATCTCCGTCGTGCCATGCGCGCTGGCGTTACGGTCAACCACCGCAACGGGTGGCTCCGCCAGGATCGTGACCGGTGGCACCACGATATCGAACCTGTCCGGCCCGATCTCACGCGTGGCCAGCAGGGCTTCGTCCTCCCACGCCAGCAGCACATCCCCCAGCCCGCGCTGTACAAAACTGTTCGTGGCCCCGCGCGCGCCGGTATCCAGCACCGGCACATGCCCGAACAGGGATTTGAGGTACGCGCGCGCACTGTCCGGCGTGCCGCCTGACTGCCGGAGCGCCCAGCCCCAGGCGGCCAGATAGTTCCAGCGCGCCCCGCCCGAGGTCTTGGGGTTGGGGGTGATGACCTGCACCCCGTCACGCAGCAGGTCGGGCCAGTCGCGGATGTTTTTGGGATTTCCCTTGCGCACCAGAAACACGATGGTGCTGGTGAACGGGGTTGAATTATGTGGCAGGCGCTTCTGCCAGTCCGCCGCCAGCAGCCCGTTCTGCGCCAGAACATCAATATCATAGGCCAGACCGAGGGTGACAATATCCGCTGGCGCGCCCTCCAGCACCGAACGCGCCTGCGCGCCCGACCCACCATGGGATGTACGGATCTGGACCGGACCGCCACCATGCGCCTGCGTCCATTCGCGCGAAAAATCGCGGTCGATTTCCTGATAGAGTTCGCGTGTCGGATCATAGGACACATTCAGCAGCGTGGTGGCTGCCCATGCCCGCACCGGGGACAGGAGCGTGGCCGCCCCGGCCGCGAATGCGAACCTGAACATCTGGCGGCGGGTGGAAGTAAATATTTCAGACATGGAATATCGTCCCTGATTTTCTAAATACAGCCCATGTATCGGGCCAGTTAGCATGAGAAAGGGTTCAGAAAGACGCCTGGATACGCCCGACAACAGCATTGCCATCCCTGCCCAGCACGTTGATGGCCTGGTTCGATCCGCCGGTGGTCCGGCTGATGATGAAGCGCTCATAATCGAGCATGAACCTGACATGCCGGTTGGGGTACCAGTTCAGGCCCGCTTCCCATGCTGTCTGCTGGTTTCCGTTAATGCCCGGCCCACCCTGGCTGGGAACGTCGTTCAGGTCCGTCACGCTCCACCGGCCCGACAGTTCGAGCGCGCCCCAGTGGTTATGCGCGGGGTCGAAATCCTTTTCGACACCCGGCGTCGTGAAGGCGGCGATCTTCGAGTTATAGCCACGCGGTTTGCCGAACAGCGTGTAATTGGCCGCCACGTACCAGCCATCAAAGCCGAGGGAGGGCAACGGATCCGTGCCGGAATGATCACGCTGGACGCCGACGTGGTAGTACTGCCCCTTCAACAGGAAACGCCGCCAGCGCAGCGCCAGTTCCGGCCCCGCCGCCCAGATCTGGCCACATCGGTCAGGGCCCCGGAACTCAGCAGGGAGGTCTCGCCCAGTGGCACCTCGGTATTGTCGCTGAAGGTGTACTGGCGGCCCTTGGAGCTTTCATTGACCTTGAACGCCGTGGTGGCGCTTCCACCCACGTAAAGATCAATGTCCTTGCTGACATACGGGCGACCCGCCACACGCAGCACCCCGCCGGTCTGGCTGTCCGTAATTGTTGTATCCTTGCTGCGATCCCCGAATTTCTGCCCGGTGAAGTAACCCGCCACCAGCCAGCGATCCTCGTAATGTTCGCCACCGATGCTGAAGCGCGCCACGCCACCGGCGATGTTACGCACCAGATCCACGATCGTGGGGCGTTCAAGGAATTCGAAGGCCCCTGAACGCTCGGCGCTTTCTTCATCCCCGCGCGGCTGGAAGTAACCGACCGTCAGCGTGGTATGTCTGAAACCCGTATAATTCAGATTGGCCTCGAACAGCCCGACCGTGCCATCGACGGAGCTGGAACCGAAATCAGGCGTCACATTCGCGACCCAGTCCTTGTAACGCCAGGTGAAATACAGCCGCAGCCTGCGGGCGTTTTCCGTCAGGTTGTTGAAATTGCCCTTGGTCTCACCCGGTTTCGGGCCGCTGCCGATAAAGCCGCCAATATCTTCCTGCGCCAGCAGCCCGACGGAAAAGCTGTAGGCCTGGTCATCGGATGCGATGGTGGGCCGACCGGAGGGAAAGCCGATGCGCATGCCGCCGATATGCACGCTCTCGTCCTTTTCCGAAGCGGCCTTGAATTCGGCCCAGGACGGAATCGGTCCCTCGGAAAGCGCCGTGCGTGTTTCGGCGTCGGTGCGCGGACCGCGCGGCTGGGACGCGCCTTCCACATCGCCAATAACGGGTAATGGTCCCGTCCACGGGGCGGGCTGCGCCGCCGCGCGGGCGACCTGCTGGCGTCGCGTGGCCA
>NZ_BAIO01000333.1 GCF_000613305.1 Komagataeibacter kakiaceti JCM 25156 | reverse complement strand
TCGGCATCGCTGCCGGGAGCGGGCTGCGATGCGGGCGCGGCCATGGCGGGCAGTCCCGCCAATAGCAGGAAGCCACCAGCAAGGGCGGGAATAAGTTTTTTCATGATACTGGTCTCTATCCGGTCTGGCAGAGGGTGGGCTCAGGCGTTGCCTGCTTCAGCCGGACCGATCGGCTGCGGGGCCGGTGTGCGCGGCTGCCCGTAAATATCGCGTGCGCGGCGGATGAAGGCGGAAACCATAAGGCGCACGGCTTCGTTAAACACAACGCCGATCGCGGCCTGCAACAGGCGCGAACGGAATTCGAAATCCACGAAAAAATCCACCAGACATCCACGCGGATCCGGCGTGAACGTCCATACATTGTTCAGATAGCGAAACGGCCCCTTCTCGTACGTGACGCGGATGGTGCCGGGGGCTTCAAGCCGGACACGGCTGGTAAAGGTCTCGCGGAAGGGACCGAACCCGATGGTCAGATCCGCGACAAGTTCGTCAGCCGTGCGCGTGCGGACACGCGCGCTGGTACACCATGGCAGAAACTGGGGATATTTCCCCACGTCGGCCACCAGATCAAAAAGCTGATCGGGGGAATAGGCAATAAGCCGACGTTCGGCATGGGTGGGCATCACATACTCTCCATAGCGCCACGCTCCGTCCGCAGACGCTGTTCGCGGGCGGCGCGCAGTTCCGCAAAATCAGAATCCGCATGATACGAAGACCGGGTAAGCGGGGAGGAACTGACCTGAAGGAAGCCCTTTACACGGGCCATGGCCGCGTAATCGGCAAATTCATCAGGCGTTACAAACCGGGCTACCGCAGCATGCTTGACCGTAGGCTGGAGATATTGCCCCAGCGTGATGAAATCAACGTCCGCTATCCGCAGGTCATCCATGACCTGAAGGATTTCGGCCCGTTCTTCCCCCAATCCAAGCATCAGTCCCGATTTCGTGAAGATGGACGGGTCCAGCCGCTTCACGTCATCAAGCAGGCGCAGCGACTGGTAATAGCGCGCGCCGGGGCGGATGCCCGGATAAAGCCGGGGCACTGTTTCCAGATTATGGTTGAACACGTCCGGCCGCGCGCGGACCACCACCTCCAGCGCGCCGGGCTTGCGCAGGAAGTCAGGGGTCAGGATCTCGATGGTGGTATCGGGCGCGCTGGCGCGTATGGCCCCGATGACCCGTGCGAAATGCTGTGCCCCCCCATCGGCCAGATCGTCACGATCCACCGAGGTAATGACCACATGGCGCAGCCCCAGCCGCGCCACGGCGTCGGCCACGCGCTCCGGTTCATCGGGGTCGAGCGCGTGGGGCATGCCGGTGGTGACATTGCAGAACGCGCAGGCGCGGGTGCAGATTTCGCCCATGATCATCATGGTCGCGTGGCGTTGTGACCAGCATTCCCCGATATTGGGGCAGGCCGCCTCCTCACACACCGTGACCAGCTTGTTGTCACGCATGAGCTTGCGTGTCTCATGGTAGGTCGGGTGACTGGGCGCGCGCACGCGGATCCAGTCAGGCTTGCGCGCGATCGGGTTATCCGGCCTGTGCGCCTTTTCCGGATGGCGCAGGGCGGGGTCCCCCTTTTTTCGGTGGTCGATCATCACACGCACAGACATGACATAAAATCCCTGCAAACAGGTCGATAGCCAGAAGTGTAACGCCTGCCGCACCGCGTCAAGCGTTCATGCCCCCTTCCCCACGGGAACGGATCACAACCGCACGATCAGATATGCAATGCGCCGTCATACGCCGCCAGAACGGCCTCATGCATGGTTTCGGAGATGGTGGGATGGGGGAAGACGGTTTCCTTCAGTTCGGCCTCCGTCAGTTCACCCGTGCGGGCGATGACATAGCCCTGGATCATTTCCGTCACTTCCGGCCCGACCATGTGTGCGCCCAGCAGTTCACCGGTCTCCGCATCGAATATGGTCTTCACCAGCCCTTCCGGCTCACCCATGGCGATGGCCTTGCCATTGCCGATGAAGGGGAACCGCCCGACACGGAGCTTGTAACCCGCTTCCTTCGCGCGCGCTTCCGTCATCCCGACGGAGGCCACCTGCGGGCGGCAGTAGGTGCAGCCGGGAATGTTGAGCGGATTGATCGGGTGGACCGTGCGCCCCGCGATCAGTTCCGCCACCAGCACGCCTCATGGCTGGCCTTGTGGGCAAGCCAGGGCGCGCCCGCGATGTCCCCGATGGCGTAAACCCCCTTCTCCCCCGTGCGGCAGTAGGGATCGACCTTGATATGGGTGCCCGCCACCTCGATCGCGGTGCCTTCCAGCCCGATATTCTCGACATTGCCGACAATACCCACGGCGGAGATGACCCGCTCCACGGTGACCGGCTGCGTCTTCCCGCCTGCCGTGACATCGATGGTAACGGAGTTGTCGCCCTTTCTGATCGTGCCCAGCTTCGCGCCGGTCAGGATCTTCATGCCCTGTTTTTCAAGGGCCTTGCGGACAAAGGTGCTGATCTCCGCATCTTCCACCGGCAGGATGCGGTCGGCCACCTCCACAATCGTGACCTCGGCGCCCATGTTGCGGTAGAACGAGGCGAATTCCACCCCGATCGCGCCGGACCCGATGACCAGCAGGCTGCGCGGCAGGGCGGTCGGCGTCATGGCCTCCCGATAGGACCAGATCAGTCTGCCATCGGGCTCCAGACCCGGCAGCACGCGCG
>NZ_BAIO01000334.1 GCF_000613305.1 Komagataeibacter kakiaceti JCM 25156 | reverse complement strand
CCGGACTTCCTGATGCTGGACGAACCTTTCGCCGCGCTTGACGCGCTGACCCGCCTGAAGATGCAGCGTCTGGTCGCGGCATTGTGGCGGCGCCATCGCTGTGCCGTCCTGCTGGTCACGCATGATGTGGATGAGGCGATCCTGCTGGCGGACCGGGCGGTGGTTCTGGAAGCCGGACGTATCCGGACGGATCTTCCCATCCCGCTGGAGCGGCCCCGCCGACATACCGACCCCGGTTTCGAACGCTTCCGCCAGACATTGCTGGATGCGCTGGGCGTGCATGACGACTGACGCACCTCGCTGGCAATATTAATAAGGGAGAAAGGATTTGTTGTTTTCAAGGCGTCAGGTCGTGGCGGTTCTCGCAGCCAGGGGGTCATGGCCGGTATTCCGTGGCGCGCGCGTGGCGCGACCCGGACGATCCGGGTTGGCTACCAGAAATACGGCACGCTCATCTTGCTGAAAACGAAGGGGTTTCTTGAAGATGCGCTGCGTCCTGCCGGGATCGGGGTGGAGTGGGCCCAGTTCCCCGCCGGGCCACCGCTGTTGCAGGCGCTGGTGGCTGGTGCGCTGGATTTCGGGCAGACGGGGGATCTGCCGCCGGTCTTTGTTCAGGCGTCATCGCCCGATGCGCTGGTTTATGCCGGGCATGAAGCGCGGTGTGGCGCCAGTGAGGCGATCATCGTTCCAGCCTCCAGTACGATCCGCTCGGTCGCTGACCTGAAAGGCAGGCGTGTTGCGGTCACGCGGGGGGCGGATGCCCACTGGCTGTTGGTCGCCTCACTTCGCAAACATGGCCTGACCCTTGGTGATGTTTCAGTATCCTATCTTCTTCCCGCTGCGGCGCGCCCGGCCTTCGAGACGGGGCAGGTCGATGCGTGGGCGATCTGGGATCCTATCTGTCCGGGGCGGATGCCGATACCCGGACCATCGCCACCGGCGATGACGTGGAGGGAGGCACTGCGTTCTATCTCGCCCGCCGTGGATTTTTTGAGGAGAGCCCCGATCTGGTGCGCACCGTCCTTGCGGCGGTGGCGAAATGCGATGACTGGGCCGCGAACCACAGGGATGAAGTCATTGCCCTGCTTGCGCGCAGCACGGGCCTGGCGCCCGATGTGGTCGCCCGTTCACTCGCGAAGCTGCGGTACGGCCTTTTGCCCATGACGCCCGACGTGGTGGCGGGCCAGCAGGCGATCGCTGACGGTTTTCACGCAGCGGGCCTGCTGACACGGTGCCGGATGTGGCCGCCGCAGCGCCGAAACTTCTTTGAGGGACCAGTCAGCTTTCAGGACGCCGTTTGAAAACAGCCGATGGATGAAAAAATCTTTACCAGAACTTCCTTATGAGAACAGGGCATTTCGTGGACTGGCTGTTTCAGACAGTCCCCAGGATCGCAGCGGGCAATGGCGGGCTGTGTGGAAGGTTCCACGGATATTTCAGATGACAGAATAACTGCGAATGATCGTTGTTTATCACGATGTTGATATATGCGCATAAAACAACGTAAATAGATCACACATCGAGCGAATCACGTTGACTAATGATGCTTTATGCGGGACGATAATCGAAATAAAACGATAATATATTGTGGAATATGGGGCGTTCCCGGTCGCCGGATAAATCGAAGCCGGAATTACGGTCTGGAAAACGCCTGATGATTTTCGTGATGTCGATTGCCCTGGGGTGAACCTGTGGCTTCGCCTGTCTCGCCCAGACCATTCCGCCGTTACGCGGTCCTGCGCGGCGGTTCCTGACAATATCCAGCTTCATGAGAGTGTATGATGGTTCAGGCTCCTGAAAAGATAAATGTCCTGTGGTTTCTGCCAACACATGGGGAAACACGTTACCTGGGCTCGGCGGAAGGGGGGCGTTCGGTCGATCTGGCCTACCTGCAACAGGTAGCCCGTGCTGCGGATAGTTTGGGCTTTTATGGCGTGCTGATTCCCACCGGCCGCAGTTGCGAGGATTCCTGGGTGGTCGCCTCCGCCCTCGTGCCGACGACCGAGCGGCTGAATTTCCTGATCGCCCTGCGCCCCGGCCTGCTGTCGCCCACTCTGGCCGCCCGGATGACGGCGACACTGGACCGCCTGTCGGCCGGCCGTCTGCGGATCAATATCGTCACCGGTGGCGACCCGAAGGAGAATGCGGGGGATGGTGTCTTTCTTGACCACGCGGAACGCTACGCGGTTACGGATGAGTTCCTTGATATTTATTCACGGCTGATGCGTGGCGAGAGGGTGACGCATCAGGGGCCGCATTTCCATATCGAGGACGGACATCTGCTCTTTCCGCCGTACCAGAAAAATGGTCCGCCACTCTATTTTGGCGGTTCGTCCGATGAAGGAATTCGCGTTGCCGCCAGACGGGTTGACAAATACCTGACCTGGGGCGAGCCGCCCGCGCAGGTGCGTGAAAAGATCGCCCGTGTTCGCGCGGCGGCGGAGAAGGAGGGGCGGGAACTGAGCTTTGGCATCAGGTTGCACGTCATCGTCCGCGAAACCACGGCGGAGGCCTGGGCTGCGGCAGACAGGCTGATTTCACGACTGGATGACGCGGCGATCGCGAAGGCGCAGGCCATCTTCTCGCGCATCAGTTCGGTGGGGCAGCAGCGAATGGCCGCCCTGCATGGCGGGCGGCGCGACCGGCTGGAGGTCAGCCCCAACCTGTGGGCG
>NZ_BAIO01000335.1 GCF_000613305.1 Komagataeibacter kakiaceti JCM 25156 | reverse complement strand
CCAGCCGCCAGGCCGGGCGGGCGTTCGCCTGCGCCGCCGAAAAATGTGTGATGGACCTCATGACAGGGGACCGCCCCGACCTGGTCCGCCATAGCGCCGACGTGCTGACCCACCTGATGGAAATCTGGGCGGCCCATGATCTCGACGCGGAGGAGGTATGGATCGAACTCGACCGGCGCACCCGCATGGGCAACCTGCTCCTTGCCCTCAACATGGCCGAACGCGGCTCCGTCCCGCCGGGCGCGCGCAGGCGGCCATGGAAAATCCGCACCACCAAACTGCCCTGAAGCCGGGCGCATGGCCATATGAAATGGCTGGACTCCGTTTTTTGGCCTATGCGCTGGGAGTGGCGGGTGGCATAAGCTGGCCGCTGACGGAACAGCAGGGAATATCGCGACAGATGACCGGGTCCATGCCCGTTGCAGGCCGGCCGGCGTTCATCCTGTCCGGCATGCATGAACTGGATTGACATCATAGCCGTCGCCATTGCCGGCCTCTCGGCAATAGTGGGCGCGGTGCGCGGTTTCTCGCGTGAAGTGCTGGGACTGGCCGCCTGGGTCATGGCCACGGTCATGGCCGTGGCCTGGTATGGCGCGCTGGTGCCCTATGCCAGCCAGTGGATCAGTAGCCCCACGCTGGCCGCGATGGCGTCCTTCGTCGTGCTGTTTCTCTTCCTTCTTGTCATTTTCACCATGACTGCCCATCTCTCCGGGCGGGCGGTGCAGGGGTCCATCCTGTCCGGACTCGATAGCGTGCTGGGCCTGCTGTTCGGGCTGGCGCGCGGCTATATCTGCCTTGTCGTCCTGTACGCGGGCATAACCGCCCTCGTGCCCCGGACCGAATGGCCCGACGTGATGCGCACCAGCCGGATTGTCCCCCTTATCGGCGGCAGCATGACATATCTGCGGGCCTTTACGCCCGATAACTTCCGCGCGCATCTTGCGCAACCCGCCGGGACGCGGCATGACGCGCCCATCTGAACCTTTCGTCGGTACCCGCCGCCCCCGTCCGTCAAGGAAAGATCGCTGACCATGTCCCGTCCCTGCTTCCATGCTGTTTCAGGCAATCCGACCCCGCAGCCCGAACGCGACGATATCGCCGCGCAGTGGCGTCACGATGATGACAAGCCGCATGAGGAATGTGGCGTCTTTGGCGTATGGAACACCAAGGACGCCGCCGCGCTGACGGCGCTCGGCCTGCATGCGCTCCAGCATCGCGGGCAGGAAGCCACCGGCATCGTGTCCTATGATGGAGAACGCTTCCATACCCACAAGGGTCTCGGGCTGGTGGGCGACGTGTTTGGCGATTCCCGCGTCATGGCCACCCTGCCCGGCCACTGCGCGGTGGGGCATAACCGTTACGCCACCACGGGTGCCACGCTGATCCGTAACGTGCAGCCGCTTTTTGCCGATTTCGAGTTCGGCGGCCTTGCCGTCGCCCATAACGGCAACCTGACCAATGCCGAGACCCTGCGCAAGGCGCTGGTGCGGCGGGGCTGCATCTTCCAGTCCACCACGGATAGCGAGGTGTTCATCCACCTCATCGCCATCTCGCTTTACGCCAATGTGGTGGATCGGCTGATCGACGCGCTCAAGCTGGTGCTGGGCGCGTATTCGCTCATCGCCATGTCGCGTGACGCGCTGATCGGCGTGCGTGACCCGCTGGGCGTGCGTCCCCTGATTCTTGGCCAGATCCGTGAGGAAGACGGCACGACGGGCGCATGGGTGCTGGCCAGCGAGACCTGTGCGCTGGACATCGTGGGGGCCGAGTTCGTGCGCGATGTCGAACCCGGTGAGATCGTGATCATCAATGATGACGGCATCCGCTCCGTCCGGCCGTTCGCCACCACGCAGTCACGCTTCTGCGTGTTTGAATACATCTATTTCGCCCGGCCCGATTCCGTCATGGATGGCAAGGCCGTCTATGACACCCGCAAGCAGATTGGCGTGGAGCTGGCGCGTGAAAGCGCCGTGGAGGCCGACGTGATCGTGCCCGTGCCGGATTCGGGCGTGCCTTCGGCCATGGGCTTCGCGGCGGAAAGCGGGATACCGTTCGAACTGGGCATCATCCGCAATCATTATGTCGGTCGTACCTTCATCGAGCCGACCGACCAGATCCGCAATCTGGGCGTCAAGCTGAAGCATTCCACCAACCGCCCGGTGCTGGATGGCAAGCGTGTCGTGCTGGTTGATGATTCCATCGTGCGTGGCACCACCTCGCGCAAGATCGTGGACATGGTGCGCGCGGCCGGGGCGAAGGAGGTGCATATGCGCATCTCCTCACCGCCCACCACCCATTCGTGCTTCTACGGCATCGACACGCCCGAGCGCAGCCAGCTTCTGGCCGCCCAGCACAGCCTGGATGAAATGGCCAAGCTGATCGGCGTGGACACCCTTGCCTTCATCTCGTTCGACGGGCTGTACCGCGCGCTGGGCTACAAGGATCGCCAGGCCGCGTGCAACCGCTACTGCGATGCCTGCTTCACCGGTGACTACCCGATCGAACTGGTGGATTACGAAGCCGAGCATCACCCCGAACCTGCATGAACGGCACCCCCACCAGCCCCGACCTGCACGGGCGCGTCGCCCTTGTAACCGGGGCCAGTCGCGGTATCGGGCAGGCTGTGGCCG
>NZ_BAIO01000336.1 GCF_000613305.1 Komagataeibacter kakiaceti JCM 25156 | reverse complement strand
CCCCGGCAAGGGGGGGGATACTGGTTGCGCCCGTCGCGCAGCGCCGCGGCCGCGGCCTCCACCAGATCGCGCGGGCCTTCGGTATCGGGAAAGCCCTGACCCAGATTAATCGCGCCATGCTCCGCCGCCTGCGCGGACATGACGGAAAAAATGGTGGTCGAGAGCCCCGAAAGCATGGAGTTCGTCGGTTTCATCGTCGCATCCTGATCATACGGGCCTGTGAGTGCGCGTCCGCGCTTTTTTGGCATATCATCCGATTGCCTGAAATCCAAAGCCGTGCAACCCTGTCGCGCCAGATAAACGGCGTGCGAACACGCGCCACAGGACGGAAGACTGACACAGCGGCATGAAAAAGATCGAAGCCATCATCAAGCCTTTCAAGCTCGACGAGGTGAAGGATGCCCTGCATGAAATCGGCTGATGGGCATTACCGTGATCGAGGCCAAGGGCTTCGGGCGCCAGAAAGGCCAGACGGAACTCTATCGGGGTGCTGAATACATCATCGACTTCCTGCCCAAGGTTAAGCTGGAGATCGTATGCCCGGACGACATGACCGAACGTGCGATTGAGGCGATCATGACCGCGGCCCGCACGGGGCGCATCGGGGATGGCAAGATATTTGTCACACCCGTATCGGATGTGATCCGCATCCGGACGGGGGAACGGGGGGCCGATGCCGTCTGAGACGGGCCATCCGCACATTGAAGCCATGTATCTAGGCTATCGACAGCGGAGAGACGTTTCCGTAACCATAACCGCCGCGCCGCATGGAACGGCACACTAGAGTCAGGACAGGTAAATTTAACATGGCAAAAAAAGCACAGGCTTCTGCCACGGTCTCGGCACCGTCGCATTCCGCTGAAGCCATCGCGAAGGTTTTCGAGATCATCAAGGAAAACGCGGTCGAGATGGTTGACCTGCGTTTCACCGATCCGCGTGGCAAGTGGCACCACACCACCCAGTACGTCACCACGATCGAGGAAGACACCTTCCGCGAAGGCTTCATGTTCGACGGCTCCTCCATCGCGGGGTGGAAAGCCATCAACGAAAGCGACATGATCCTGCTGCCTGACCCGACAACGGCGGTCATGGACCCGTTCTCCGCCAAGCCGCAGCTCATCCTGGTCTGTGACATCGTGGAGCCCTCCACCGGGCAGTTCTACAACCGCGACCCACGCGCGACCGCCAAGCTGGCCGAGCAGTACCTGAAGTCCACCGGCCTGGGCGACACCGCCTTCTTCGGCCCGGAAGCGGAATTCTTCATCTTTGACAGCGTGCGTTTCGGCACCGGCCCGAATTTCGGCACCTACGAGCTGGAAAGCGTTGAAGGCCCCGGCGCGTCGCTCAAGGACTACCCCGAAGGCAACATGGGCCACCGCCCCGGCGTGAAGGGCGGCTACTTCCCCGTCGCGCCCGTGGACAGCGAAGGCGACCTGCGCGCCGAAATGCTGACCACGATGGGCGAGATGGGCCTGCCGATCGAGAAGCATCACCACGAAGTCGCGCAGTCCCAGCACGAACTGGGCACGAAGTTCGCGACGCTGGTGAAGGCGGCCGACTTCATGCAGATCTACAAGTACTGCGTGCACAACGTCGCCCATTCCTATGGCAAGACGGCCACGTTCATGCCGAAGCCGATCTATGGCGACAACGGCTCGGGCATGCATGTGCACCAGTCCATCTGGCGCGATGGCAAGCCACATTCGGCGGCAACGGCTATGCCGACCTGTCGGATGAGGCGCTGTACTACATCGGCGGCATCATCAAGCACGCCAAGGCGCTCAACGCCTTCACCAACCCGTCCACCAATTCCTACAAGCGCCTGATCCCCGGATTCGAAGCGCCCGTGCTGCTGGCCTATTCGGCGCGCAACCGCTCCGCTTCGTGCCGCATCCCCTACGCGACCAGCCCGAAGGCGAAGCGCGTCGAGGTCCGCTTCCCCGATCCGACGGCGAACCCCTACCTTGCGTTCTCCGCCATGCTCATGGCCGGTCTGGACGGCATCAAGAACAAGATCCACCCGGGCGACGCCATGGACAAGGATCTGTACGACCTGCCGCCGGAAGAACTGAAGCAGATCCCGACCGTGGCCGGTTCCCTGCGTGAAGCCCTGACCGCCCTGGAAGCCGACCACGAGTTCCTGCTGGCCGGTAACGTGTTCACCAAGGACCAGATCGAGAGCTACTGCGAGATCAAGTGGCAGGACGTGTTCAAGTTCGAACACACCCCGCATCCGGCCGAGTTCGAGATGTACTACTCCGTCTGATCCCACCCGCCTTTTTTCGGAAGGGTGCAGACACGAGCGCCGGGGCCAGCAGGTCCCGGCGCTTTTTTCATGCCTGGTGCGCAGCGCCCGGATCCGGCGCAACCGGCGAAAAAACCACACGTTTGCCTGATTCCCCCTCCCGCCCGCCTGTCCGGGCCGCCATATCACCTACACCTCGGCGCGTACATGCCGCATGCTACGGTACAGGAGGACAGACATGACCCAGCACGTTCCCGACACCATGCAGGCCGTGACCACTGCCGCACCCGGCGGTCCCGATTCCCTCACCCTTTCCACCGTGCCGGTGCCGCGGCCGGGGGCGGGCGAAGTGCTGGTCCGGGTCATGGCGGCGGG
>NZ_BAIO01000337.1 GCF_000613305.1 Komagataeibacter kakiaceti JCM 25156 | reverse complement strand
TGGTCGGTGCCCGAGGCGATATCCTCATCCTCTTCCGCCGTTCCGGCGGCTTCCGGCGTAACCTCGGCATCGGCCACGGGCGGTTCGGTCTGGATCTGGATTTCACGCACATGGCCATTCTCGGCCGGGGTGTGCGCGATGGCCGGGGCCTCGAACCGTGCGGTCTGCGGGCGGACGCGCTCGATGTTGCATTCCTGCGGCTGCAGGGTGGCATCGGGGGCGAAGGTGACCTGCATCTTGTGCCGGGTTTCGATTTCCGACAGCCAGGTCCGTTTGTTGTTGAGGATGTAGAACGCAATTTCCGGCGCGACCTGGACGGAAATCTCGGCGGCCTTGCGCTGCATGCCTTCTTCTTCGATCGCGCGCAGCACGTGCAGCGCCGCGCTTTCGATCCCACGGATGATGCCGGTGCCCTGACAGTGCGGGCAGGGCATGAAGGAGGATTCGGCAATGGAGGGCCGTAGCCGCTGGCGCGACATTTCCAGCAGGCCGAAATGCGAGATCTGGCCGACCTGGATACGGGCGCGGTCGCTGCGCAGGGCGTCCTTCAGCTTGCGCTCGACCATGGCGTTGTGCTTGCGGCTTTCCATGTCGATGAAGTCGATGACGATCAGACCGGCCAGATCGCGCAGGCGGAGCTGGCGGGCCACTTCCTCGGCCGCTTCGAGGTTGGTGCGCAGCGCCGTTTCCTCGATATTGCGCTCACGCGTGGCGCGGCCGGAGTTGACGTCGATCGCGACCAGCGCCTCGGTCTGGTTGATGACCAGATACCCGCCGGACTTGAGCTGCACGGACGGCGAAAGCATGGAATCCAGCAGCCCCTCCACCTGATAGTGGGAGAACAGCGTCTGTTCATGATCCTGCCACAGGCGCACCTTCTGCGCGTTCTGCGGCATGAGCATGCGCATGAATTCCCGCGCGGATTTCCAGCCCGGTTCGCCGTCGATCAGGATTTCACCGACATCGCGCGTGTAGATGTCACGGATCGCGCGCTTGATCAGGCTCGCTTCCTCATAGATCAGCGCGGGGGCGACCGATTCAAGCGTATGCTGGCGGATGTCGTCCCACAGGCGCAGCAGGTATTCGCAATCCCGCATGACCTCGGCGCGGGGGCGCTGCGCGCCCGCGGTGCGCACGATCATGGCCATGCCGCGCGGGATCTGGAGCTCGGTGATGATGTCGCGCAGGCGGCGGCGATCCGCGACCGAGGTGATCTTGCGCGAAACCCCGCCGCCACGCAGCGAATTGGGCATGAGCACGCAGTAACGGCCCGCCAGCGAGATGTAGGTGGTCAGCGCCGCGCCCTTGTTGCCGCGCTCTTCCTTGACCACCTGCACCAGCAGGACCTGGCGGCGGCGGATGACCTCCTGAATCTTGTAGTTGCGCAGGAAGCGCGCGATGCGGCGCTGGGCCTGGGCCTCGTCACCGGTATCGTTCTCGCCACCCACGGTTTCGGGCTCCTCGCCCTCGTC
Source organism: Komagataeibacter kakiaceti JCM 25156 (assembly GCF_000613305.1). Next base: position 1,141 of record NZ_BAIO01000337.1, on the reverse strand, counting down.
GTCCGTCGGGGCGTCGCCTTCCTCGGCGCGGGCGGGGGGGGCTTCATCCTCCTCGTCATCGCGGGCGCGGCGTTCTTCTTCCGCGCGGCGTTCCTCTTCCTGCAGCGCAAGCAGCTTTTCGCGGTCGGCTACGGGGATCTGGTAATAATCGGGATGGATTTCGCTGAAGGCGAGAAAACCATGGCGATTGCCGCCATAATCCACGAACGCGGCCTGAAGGCTGGGTTCAACACGGATAACCTTGGCAAGATAGATATTGCCCTTCAGCTGCTTTTTGGATGCAGCCTCGACATCGTAATCTTCAAGGTGGTTACCATCCATCACGACCACGCGGGTTTCTTCCGCGTGGGTCGTGTCGATCAGCATGCGTTTGCTCATTAATAGGCGCACTCCGGTATGTCGCGTTCCCGCATCCGGGCTGCGCGCGCGATCCGTGGCGGCAGGAGGGAGCGGAGGAACGGACAGAAACATTATAGAAAAAAGCGCGACCGGACCCGGATGGAACACCCCCGCGCGGCGCGCGGACGGACGGCGCATGCCCACCGGCCCGATGCGGCATGTCGCCGCCCGTGGCCGGGCATGGTGTCATCGCATGTGCGCAAGAAGCCCGCGTGGTGTCCAATCCATCCTCGGTCATGACTGGGGGAGGGCGCGGCCCGGCCTGATTGCCGGGGCGGGGCCTCCGTATCGACTGGTCTGTCATCCGGTTTCCTGTCGATAGGGAACACCGGCGCGGCTGCCACAGGTCGTGCGCCGCAAGAGCTTCCACGCCGTGGCGTGGCCGGAAATGTCCGGTAAACATCTGCCGCGCATGCATGGTGCATGCCGGATGGAGTAAAATCATGCCCGCGGGCATCCCGCCGTTTCGGACATGCCCAAAAGGGGCAGCCGGATGCAGCATGGTCCATCACGGCTGGGCAGCATGGCGCAATGCACGCATTCCCGCAAGGGGTCTGTGCGTTTATCCCGCTGACGCGGGCTTCGTACGGTGGTAATGACAGGAAGTTTTCCCGCAACCGTTCAGTACGGAACCACATGATGACCCAAGGTCGGCCGGATGGACGTAACCCAGGCCCCGGCGCGCCGGTTCTCGCGCGCCGCGCGGTGGTGACGGCGCTTGGAGTCCTGACCCCCTCCGTGG
>NZ_BAIO01000338.1 GCF_000613305.1 Komagataeibacter kakiaceti JCM 25156 | reverse complement strand
CCCGCAGCCATGCCCGCATCCGCCCGCCCCACGCCATGCGCAGGTCATGCCGCCTCGTGCTGGCGGCCCTGCCGCTCATGGCGCTGGCGGGCTGCATGATCGGGCCGACATACCACCGTCCTGCCGCGATCGTTTCCCCCCGTTTCAAGGAACTGCGCCCCGAACCCGGCTGGGAAAAGGCGGACCCGCAGATGGCCGCCCTGCCCAAGCATGACTGGTGGACCATCTATAACGATCCCATCCTTAACGAACTGGAATCGCAGGTCGCGATCTCCAACCAGAACATCAAGCAGTACGAAGCCAGCTATCGTAACGCACGCGCCATGATCGACAGTGTGCGCGCCCAGCTTTTCCCCACCATAAGCGGCAGCATGGGCTTCAACCGCAACGGGCACGGGTCGGGGTCGCTGTCCTCCTCCGGCAGCAATTACGCCCGGGCGGGCACCACCTACAACACCTATGACATCGGCCCGAGCGCAAGCTGGGACATTGACGTATGGGGCCGGATCCGCCGCCAGATACAGCAACAGGTGACTGCGGCGCAGGCCAGCGCGGCCGATCTGGCCAACGCCACCCTGTCCTATCAGGCACAACTGGCCACGGCCTATTTCAACCTGCGCTACCAGGACAGCCTGACCGACCTGTTGCAGCGTTACGTCCATTTCAACGAGCAGGCGCTCGAGATCACCCAGAACCAGTTCAACGCCGGGACGGCGGACCCGACCGCCGTGCTTCAGGCCCGCACCACGCTGGAGCAGAACCGGGCCTCGCTGGTGCAGGCGGGGATCAACCGCGCGCAGTACGAACATGCGATCGCCGTGCTGATCGGCAAGCCGCCCGCCGATCTCTCGCTGGCGCCGGCGGAACTGTCGCGCACGATTCCGCCCATTCCGGTCACGGTCCCGGCCGACCTGCTGCAACGCCGCCCGGACATTGCGGCGGCGGAACGTACGATGGAGGAATATAACGCCCAGATCGGCGCGGACATGGCCGCGTTCTATCCGGACATCACCATCAACGCCAGCTATTCACAAAGCGGGGGCGACCCGGTGACCTCGCTCATGCAGGCGATGAACCGTGTCTGGTCGCTGGGCGCGTCCGCCACCGAAATCCTGTTTGAAGGCGGCTCACGCACCGCCGCCGTGCATGAAGCCAACGCCCAGTATGACAGCGCGGTCGCCACCTACCGCCAGACGGTGCTGACGGCATTGCAGAATACGGAAGACCAGCTTTCCAACCTGCGCATCCTGGCCCAGCAGGCGCAGCAGCAGCAGAAGGCGCTGGATTTCGCCAACCGCACGGTCGAGGTTTCACTCAACCAGTACATGGCGGGCACCGAAATCTATACAACCGTCATCACCAACGAGAATTCCGCCCTGAGCGATGCCGAAACCCTGCTTGGCATCCAGCAGCAGCGCATGGTGGACAGCGTGAGCCTGGTGCAGGCGCTGGGGGGGGGATGGGACGCATCGCGCCTGCCATCAAAGAATTCACTTCAGAAGGACAACCCCCTGCTCCCGTCCTTCATCCAGAAGGATACGAACAAATAGGCATGAAAAAACCCCCTGCGGCGTGAGCCACAGGGGGTTCTTTCACGACCTGCCGCTAATTGAATAGCGATCTGGCTGAAAGCAGGATGATCAGCGCCACGATCACGAACGCCACGATGGCGATGAAGAACAGTATCTTCGCAATCCCGGCCGAAGCCGCGGAAATGCCGCTGAAACCGAACAGACCGGCCAGTAAGGAGACAATCAAAAAAAACAGCGCCAGTTTCAGCATGGCATCTTTCCCCGCGAATCACTCATGACAGGTCCAACGCAACAGGACCGGCTCCGTTGCCCTTAACGCCGCCGCCGGGTGATCAGCGTAATGACAAACCCCACGAACGAGGCCCCCAGCAGGGCGAATAGCGGGCGGTCGGCGGTGAAATCACGCACGGTATCGCAAATTTCGCCCAGCCCCTGCTGCGCCAGCCCGCCGGCGTTACGCATACGGCCCGATAGCGGGGTGCCGGACTCTCCCGCAAAGCCATCCAGACCGTCCTGAAGGCGGCCGATACCGGCCTCGAGATGCGCTTCAAGATTGGGGGGATTCGTCATGCTCTGTATTCCCTTGCTTGCCACCGGGGAAGAGAGACAGCCAGCCTTCCCCTTCCTACTCCCGTGCCTTCAGGCCCGCGCGTGGCGGGTCAGGCCCTGGGGCAGACTTATCATATCTCGGATGCCTGCCAATAGGCCGCAACCACGCCCGGGTCTTCTTCCCCCGCGATGAGCATCTTCATCCGCTCCCCCATGGCGCGCATGGGTGGCGCGGAATGATCGCGCGGGCGGGGACCGACGGGAAAATCCCCACGCACCCCCGCCGGGCGACCTTCGAGAATGATGATCCGGTCAGCCAGGGTCAGCGCTTCCTCAAGGTCATGGGTCACGAACAGCACGGTTGCCTGCGTGCGCTCGTGAATCCGCAGCAGTTCAAGCTGCAGCGCGCCACGGGTGATCGCGTCCAGCGCGCCGAACGGCTCATCCATGAGCAAAAGGTCCGGCTCCACCGTCAGGGCGCGGGCCACGCCCACCCGCTGGCGCTGGCCACCGGGAAAGC
>NZ_BAIO01000339.1 GCF_000613305.1 Komagataeibacter kakiaceti JCM 25156 | reverse complement strand
CGAACGCATTGTTGGCCGAGCATAATTTTGGCGGGCGCGCTGGTGGAAGCCACGCTGCGCGGCATCAACCCGGCGGCCCCCCTGCGCATGGTTACCGCCAGCCGGGGCAAGGCTGCGCGAGCCGAGCCTGTAGCCGCGTTATATGAACAGGGCCGCGTGACGCATCACGCACCTTCGCCACGATGGAGGAACAGTTATGTCAGTTTTCCGCTGCCGGCTACCATGGCCCCCATTCTCCCGACCGCCGATGCGCTGGTATGGGCACTGAGTGACCTCATGCTTGCCGCCCCCCTGCCAGCGCCAGCGCGATGGACGCCCACGCGTTTCAATATCGGGCGGTAAGCCCGGCCTTTCCATGATCGGATGGCTTTCCCGAAATTCCGTGCTGGGAACGTTGCCGCCATTCAGGCTGTAAGGGTTTGCAACCCGATGCATATGCATAGGCATGATGGCGGGAACCGGTATCAGGCTCCCTGCTGGAAATAGGGAAAGGAGAACCGCCCCCTTGGTCTTTAGAGACATCCGCAAGGTGCTGGTCATGTCACTTTGTGGGGCCTGCCTCCTTTTCCCACCACCGTCTGGTGCTTTTGCCCGGAGCGGGGTGATACCACAGCAGAAGGTCGTGGCTTTTTACCGCTGGTATATGCGTGTCCGGGAAAAAGCGGTCAGAACCCTCAATATGATCTATCTGGAGGAAGCGATTATTTTCTCCATACCCAGGATCATGATGTTCACCGGGCCGCGCACCTGAACGCAGGAACAGGTAGTTCCCGTTCGGGGATATATACTGTCATTCACCCTGTCCGAAGTCATGATACCTGTTTTGCAGACGTGACGGCCTTTCTGCCACCCGTGACCTGCCACTTTTATCGCATGCCTGAAAACCACCATGTAATATATTCAGTAAATCATAATATATTTTGGTGAAGTTTTTTAAAATATAGGTAAAGAATATTATTAATATATGCTTATGTTTACATCAATAAATACATAATATTCGCCCGACAGTTCCGCTGTCATCATACCGCCACGCCTATCGGAGAAATCACATGGACTGGCAGGAACTCAAGAAAACCTATCCGCGTGACCCGGACCTGCCCGCCCGCGCGCATGACCTCGCCGCCCTGACGCGTGTGCGTGAGGGGACGCAGTACGACGCCATCCCCAACCCGTTCGGCACAGAGTATAACGGGGCAGGGGAATATATACCGCTGGCGTGCCGCAGGCCGTCGGTCCGGACCAATATGTGCCGCGCGGTGGTGGATGATGCCGTCTCATTGGTATTCGGGGCGTCCCACTGGCCTGCAACGGGGGCGCACGACCCGGCGCTGCCCGGCATACTGGCGCAGATGGCCACGGAAACAGCGCTGCCCGCGCTCATGACGGATGCCGCCACGCGCGGTAGCATCGGTTCGGTTGCGGTGCTGCTGGAAGCCGTGGACCATCGCCTGCGCCTGCAGGTACATGATACGCTGTACCTGACCCCGCAATGGGACGCCTGTGGCGAACTTTCCAGCGTAACGGAACGCTACAAGGTACCCGGCCATGTTCTGGCCGCGCAGGGCTGTCCCATCGGGGCGCAGGACGGGGCGAGCCTGTTCTGGTGGCAACGTGTGTGGGACCGGACGGATTGCCATGTTTATGTGCCCCAGCGTGTCGATGCGGGCCTGCCCGTGCGGGTGGATGGCGCGCGCGGCATGCATCATGGCCTTGGCTTCGTGCCCTGGGTGTGGATGGCGAACCTTGCCGCCCCCGGCGTGATTGACGGGCCATGCACCTTCGCCCCCGCCATTGATACGGTCATCGAGTGCGATTACCTGCTGTCCCAATCCGGGCGGGGACTGAAATACAGCGCCGACCCGCGCCTTGTCATCCGCGCGGGGCCGGATCCGTATGCCGATGGCACGCCTGCGGCTACCGGCGGGGCGGCGAGCGCGCTGACCCTGCCGCTGGATGGCGACGCCAAGCTGCTGGAAATAAACGGTGACGCGGCGGACGCCATGCGCGCGCATTACCGTGAACTACGCGCCAGCGTGATGGAGCAGATCCATGGCAACCGCGCCCAGGCCGACAGTCTGGCCGCCCCCACATCGGGCCGGGCGATGGAGATGCTGTACCAGCCGCTTCTGTGGCTGGCGGACCGGATGCGCCTTTCCTACGGTGAATATGGGCTGCTGGCGCTGTACCGCATGGTCTGCCGTTTTTCACAGGCCATACATGGTGGCCTGCGCATTGGCGGCGTGGAGTATGCTGACCTTGATTCCAGTGGCCTGGCGTTACAGTGGCCCCCCTATTTTCCGGGCACGGAGGCTGAACTGGCGCAACTTGCACAGGGGCTGAATACGGCGGTGCAGGGCGGCTTCGTTTCACGTCAGACGGCCTGCGCCATTTTTGCCGCGCGTGCGGGCGCTCCGTCACCCCATGCGGAATGGGCACGTATCAGCGCCGACAGCCTGACCTGATTTTACCTGTTACGGAGAGACCCCATGACCCGATCAAGCGTTCCCGAAACCCCCGATATGGCCACCCTGCGCCGTGAACTGGACACCCTGCGCGCCGAACGTGACGAAGCCATGCAGGCCCGCACCGCGCTGAAGAG
>NZ_BAIO01000340.1 GCF_000613305.1 Komagataeibacter kakiaceti JCM 25156 | reverse complement strand
CGTGCAGCACGACCGTGCGAAAGCCGGCCCGCAGCGCGTCACGCGCGGTATGGGCCACGCAGTAATCCAGCGCGACACCAACGATGAAGACCCGCGTGATCCCGCGCTCCTTCAGCAGACCATCCAGCCCGGTCCGGTTCCGGCGGGCATTGTCCTCAAAGGCGGAATAGCTGTCGGTATCGGGGTGCATTCCCTTGCGCAGCACCAGCCCGATACGGGTCTGGTCCAGCGCGGGCGCAAGGGCCGCCCCCGGCGTCCCGGCCACGCAATGAACCGGCCACCGGTTTTCTCCCTCCCCGAAGGAGACATGCCCCGCCGGATGCCAGTCCTGGCTGGCCACGACCAGCCCAAACGGCAGATGGGAAAGCTGGTTAATAAGCGGCACAAGCCCGTCCGCCCCCTTCACGGCCAGCGCGCCGGTGGGGGGCAGGAAATCAACCTGCATGTCAATAATCAGCAGGGCATCGGTCGGACCGGGGGTGAGCATGGATCATCCAGTGGCGAATGCCCGTTTCCCGCATGGGAACCGGACCATGCCGGTCATGCCCCCATACGGATGCTTGCTGGGTAAGATCCCCTAGCGTTCCTTCGCGTAGGGGTTGCTGGACGCGCGCAGCAGCAGCCGGATGGGCGTGCCGGGCAGGTCGAATGTCTCCCGCAGCCCGTTGACCAGATAACGCTGGTAATCCTCCGGCAACTGGTCGGTGCGGGTGCCGAACAGGATGAAGGTGGGCGGCCGGGCCTTGGCCTGCGTGATATAACGCAGCTTGAGCCTGCGCCCGTCCACCAGCGGCGGCGGATGACGCGAGACCATCATCTCGAACCAGCGGTTGAGCGCGCCGGTGGGCACACGGCGGTTCCAGACATCATACGCGCGGCGTACGGTCGGCAGCAGCCTGTTGATGCCCGCCCCCGTCATGGCGGAGAAGGAGACAACCGGAATGCCGCGCATCTGCGCCAGCGAGGTCTCGATCCGGTCACTGATGGCCTGCCGGGTCGCGGCCCGGTCCTCCACCGCATCCCACTTGTTCAGTGCGAGAACGCAGCAGCGTCCCTCACGCTCGATCAGGCGGGCGATCTGGAGATCCTGCTCATGCACACCCAGCGTCGCATCCAGCACGAGAATGACGACCTCGGCCATTTTCAGCGCCTCGATCGAGGCGGAGACGGACATTTTCTCCAGCGTCTCGTCAATGCGGGCCTTGCGGCGCAACCCCGCCGTATCGACAAGCTGGATCGGGCCTTCCCCGTCATTGAGCATGACGGCAATGGAATCGCGCGTCAGCCCCGGCTCGGGGCCGGTGATCATCCGTTCCTCGCCCAGCAGGCGGTTGAGCAGCGTGGACTTGCCCGCGTTGGGCCGCCCCACGATGGCCAGGCGCAGCGGGCCGGGGGGGCGCACGTCCTCCGCCTCTTCCTCGGTTTCCGCCAGTATGCGGCGGTCGCGACGGGTGAGCTTCTGTACGGGCGGCAGGTCGGTGGGCGGCAGGCGGTCCACAATTTCGGACATGAGGTCGGCCACCCCCTCCCCATGCTCGGCGGAGATGGCCAGCGGCGTACCCAGCCCCAGCGAATACGCCTCCATCGCGGCGGCGGCGCCTGCCGGCCTTCCGCCTTGTTGGCGATCAGCAGCACCGGGCGGCCCTGACGGCGCAGCCAGTTGGCGAAATGCTCATCGGCGGGCGTGATGCCGCTGCGGGCGTCAATGCAGAACAGGACCAGATCCGCGCTCGCCACCGCGGATTCGGAGGAGGCCCGCATACGCCCGAACAGCGTGTCGGGGGCGGCTTCCTCCAGCCCGGCGGTGTCGATGATGCGGATGGCGCGCCCGCGCACGGTCGCCTGCCTTCCTTGCGGTCGCGGGTGACGCCCGGCGTATCGGCCACAAGCGCCTGCCTGCGCCCGACCAGCCGGTTGAAAATGGTTGATTTGCCGACATTCGGCCTGCCGGCGATCACGACAACCGGCAGCGCATCCACGGGCGCGGATGGAAAAGATGAACTCACTGCGGCAACTTTCTTTTAACTATAGGCTCTAAGGTAGCCGTTATTGTCCATCAGCAACAGCAGATTATCGACCACGATGGGCGCCGTCGTAACCTGTACCGGCAGGGAATGGAGCGATTCGATATGCCCCTGTTCCGGGTCGATGATGGCCACGCCGTTCTGCGGCATGCTGGAAACCAGCACCAGCTTGCCCCCGGCCAGGATGGGACCGATCCAGACCACGCCGCGCTTCTGCTTGTCGGCGTTTTCGTACCGGCGCAACTGCGTGATCCAGCGCACATGCCCCGAAAGCCGGTCGAGGCAGGCCACCTGCTCATCCATGGAAATGAGGAATATCCAGTCACCGATCACCAGCGGGGTGTTCTGGCCGGAAATCCCGCGCTCCCACAGCCTGCGGCCTGAACGCATGTCGATCGCGACCAGAACCGCGCCGGTGCTGATGGCGTAGGCCGTGCCATCGGTAATGACCGGCATGCCATGCACGCAGGAAAAGTCGATCAGCGCCTGCTGGCCGTTGGTGCTGCCCAGCGTGTCGGCCCACACCACCTCCCCGCCTTCCGCGCGCAGGGCCACCAGATCGCCCGAGCCGAA
>NZ_BAIO01000341.1 GCF_000613305.1 Komagataeibacter kakiaceti JCM 25156 | reverse complement strand
TCGCGCCCTCGGGACGTTTCTCCGCGCACGGCGCGATGCTCTCTCACCGGCGGACGTCGGTCTGCACCCGTTGCCAAGACGCCGCCGGGCAAAAGGGTTGCGGCGGGAAGAGGCCGCCCAGATCTGCGGCATCAGCACGACCTGGTATACGTGGCTCGAACAGGGTAGGGATGTTGCCTGCTCGTCGGCGACGCTGGCGCGCATTGCCATGGCCCTACATCTCTCCCCCGCTGAACGCCTGTATCTGTTCGAACTGGCGCAGATGAAAGACCCTAATGCGTCACGGCCCTCCATGGGAGCAGGTCTGCCCGAGGAGGTCCGGATCTTTCCCGAGCAGATGACAGTGCCCTGTTATGTGCTCGATACCCTGTGGAATGCCTGTGCCGCCAACGACGCGGCCCGACATCTTTTTGCCGGTTGGCTGGACGGTAAAGAACGCAATCTGCTGCGCTATGTTTTTTTGGCACCAGACGCCCGCACGTTCCTTGATGACTGGGAAAGCAGTGCGCGACGGGTGCTGGCGGAATTCCGGGCTGTCAGCATTCGTGGTGATAAACAGCAGGTGGGCGTACTGGTGCAGGAACTTCGATCGCGAAGCCCCGATTTTGAGCGGCTATGGCACAATCAGAGCGTGTTGCTGCGGGAGGGCGGTCCCCGCAAATTTCATCATCCCATTAATGGCCCCGTTGACTTTGATCAGACCACGCTCACTTTTACGACGTGGCCACAGTATCAACTGGTGACAGTGAGACCACGGTAATACCATCGGGTTCAGACCATTTATACGTTCGCTTTCTGCCAATCGCCTTTGCCTGGAGTACGGTTCCCTATGGGGCAAACTTGGGCAGTCACACGGCTGGAATGGAAGGTCGCTCTTGCCAAAGGAAGAGTGGTTAGCTATATTGGTTAGCTAAGGAGATGCCTCATGGCTCAGTTCTCGGTTCACGATGCCAAGACCAATCTGTCCCGTCTGATCGCCGACGCACTTGCGGGCGGTGAGGTGGTGATCGCGCGTGGTTCCGTACCAGTGGTGCGTCTCGTGCCGGTGGAACCGCAGGGTCGTCGTGTGTTTGGGGCGCTCAAAGGCAGGATCACCTTGGATAAGACCTTCAATGAGGCGCTGCCCGAGGATGAACTGGACGGGTGGAATCTCGCTTGAGGCTACTGCTTGATACGCACGCGCTGATTTGGTGGCTGGCGGGCGATGAGCACCTGAGTCACCGCGCCCAGAAGGCCATAGCGGATGAGGCCAATGTCATTTCCGTAAGCGCGGCTTCGGCCATGGAGGTCGCAACCAAGTTCCGCATCGGCAAACTGCCGGGGGCGGCGCTGCTGGCGCAGGACTTTGAAGCTATTGTTGCCGGGCAGGGGTTCGTGGAACTGCCAATCAGCGTTACCCACGCGTGCATCGCAGGCGAGATGAACATTGCTCATAAAGATCCGTTTGACCGTTTTCTGATTGCCCAGGCGCAGGCCGAAGGTATGACACTGATCTCCAACGAGGCCTTGTTTGATAGCTTCGCCGTCAAGCGTCTTTGGTGATCGAAGGGACTATGGTTATGAAAAGATCAAGCGAGGGCAGAAAAGATCTTTTCAAAACAATTATCTAAACCCGCTTTATTTTTACCTTGCGATTGTCGCAACTTGAGAAGTAATCCTGCCCCCGCAACCATTTGCAGTTTTTTGAAATCCCGCTAAGTCAACAGCTTAGCGGGATTTTGCTATGCGTAAACTGAGGCCATCTTCTGGAGAGCTGTTTAATTCCAGAGACTTATGGAAGTAGGTTCAAATCGGGGGTATCACTCCTCGCAACCACTTGCGATTATCCGCATTGACGTGAGGCGTTGTTACAATCACCCGAATGGTGTTGGACGCCGAGTTGCCCGAGGCCGATCCGCCGGACGGGCTGACCCAGAACTGTTTCAGGATTTCCGGATCGCGCTGGAAGCGGTTTTCCACGGTCAGCACCACGTTGTATTGGCCGTGTGTGGTATAGACGACCGAGGCCGTGGTCTGGCCCAGTGCATCGGACAGGGTGTTGCCGATCACCTGCGGCGTGACCCCGACACGGGCGGCGGTGTCTCGGTCGATGGCCAGCGTGATCCCCTGTCCCGGTGGATCAACGTCCGGGTCTACATCCGTGAACTCCGGATGATGCCGCAGGGCTTTTGCCAGCCTGCGTGTCGCCGGTCCCAGAAGCCGGTCGTCTTCGCTGCGCAGAGTGTAGCTGACCCCGCTGCTGTTCGATCCGACCCGCATCATGATGTTGCCCGGGGCCTGGGCATGGTATTCGGCGTGAATATCCTTGCCCATCCGGGCGATCACGCGGGTCGCGACTTCCGCTCCTGAAGCGCGCCCGGTGGAAAGGTCGCGTAGCGTGGCGAACACCATACCGTGGCTGGAACCTTCGCCGGTATCGAGATAGGCGATGACATGATTAACAGCGGGATTGGACAACAAGAGGCGGCCGAGCCCGAGGTCGGGCTGCGCAAACTGCTGGCCGTCGTGAAGGACCGCATCCCGGCGCGGTTCGGGCTGGACCCGGTCCGCGACGTGCAGGTGCTCTGTCCGATGAACCGGGGCGGGCTTGGG
>NZ_BAIO01000342.1 GCF_000613305.1 Komagataeibacter kakiaceti JCM 25156 | reverse complement strand
GGCATGGTGGTCAGCGCGCAGGACATCGCCTCCCACGTGGGGGCGGATATTCTGGCGCGCGGCGGGAATGCGGTGGATGCGGCGGCGGCCGTCGCCTACACGCTGGCGGTGGTCTATCCGGCGGCGGGCAATATCGGCGGGGGCGGTTTCATGACGCTGCGCACGCCGGACGGGCAGGTCAGCTTCATTGATTTTCGTGAACATGCCCCCGGCGCGGCAACGCCCACCATGTACCAGGACGCGACGGGTAACGTCATTGCCGGGGCCTCCGTCACGGGGTGGCGGGCCGTGGCCGTTCCCGGTACCGTGGCGGGAATCGAGCAGGTGCATGACCGCTGGGGCAGCCTGCCGCGCGCGACGGTGATGGGCCCGGCCATCGCCCTGGCCCGTGACGGCTTTGTTCTCGCGCAGAGCGATGTTGACCTGCTCCATACCGCCACGGCGGCTTTCGCGCGCGATCCCTATGCACGCAGGATCTTCCTGCGCCCCGATGGTTCGCCCCTTATGGCGGGGGACCGGCTGGTGCAGGCGGATCTGGCCCGCACGCTGGAGCGGATCGCACGCCATGGCGCCCGCGCGTTCTACACGGGGCCGATCGCGCGTGAAATTGTCCGGACCAGCGCGAAGGGCGGCGGTATTCTCGCCCGTCAGGATTTTGCCACGTATCACACGCGCGTCATGACGCCCCTGGCCTGTGACTATCATGGCTATCACATCGATACCGCGCCCCCCCCCAGCGGCGGCGGCATCGCGTTGTGCGAGATGCTGAACATCCTGTCAGGTTACGACATGCACGCCCTTGGCCTGCATACGGCCGCCAGCGTGCAGCGCACGGTCGAGGCCATGCGCCACGCCTATGCCGACCGGCAGGCGCTGGGCGATCCGGCTTTTGTCAGCAATCCGGTGCAGCATCTGAATGACCCGGCCTACGCGCGCGAGATCCGGCGGTATCTGCCGTCTGATCACGCGCTTCCCTCCGCCAGCCTGCGCCCCGGCGCGCCCGACCCGGAAAAGGAGGAAACCACCCATTATTCCATCGCGGATAAAAGCGGCATGGCGGTAGCCGTGACCTATACGCTCAATGGCTGGTTTGGCGCGGGTGTCGTGGCGGGGCGCACCGGCGTCGTGATGAATGACGAGATGGACGATTTCTCCACCCGTCCCGGCGCGCCCAACATGTTCGGGATCGTTGGCAGCGCGGCCAATGCGATCGCGCCGGGCAAGACGCCGCTTTCCTCCATGGCGCCAACCATCGTCTCACGCAACGGGCGGCCGGTCATGGTGCTGGGCAGTCCGGGCGGGTCGCGCATACCCACCATCATCCTGTCCGTCCTGATGGGCGTTGTCGATTACGGGCTGGATGTGCAGCAGGCGGTCGACCTGCCCCGCATCCATGAACAGTGGCAGCCCGATGTGGTGGAAGTGGAACCCGGCGCGCTGTCGCCCAACGTGGCGCGCACGCTCACGCGGGAGGGATACACCATACGCGAACACGCGCCGTGGGGGCTGGCGGAAAGCATCCTGGCCGGTGGCCCGCGCATCGGGCAGGCCAGCCCCATGCGCTATTATGGCGGGGCCGACATGCGCCACCACTCCGGCGCGGCGGTGGGGGAGTAGGCGCCAGATCGCCATGCGTGGGGCCTCCTCCGTCCAGTCTCCGGCCGGGAGGCGTGATTTTTTCCATGGCCCCCTTGTGCATGGGGCGGGTGTATGTGTTAGAACCCGCTCGGGAGATCGGTTGTAGACGGATACCTTGCTAACCTGGTCAGGTCCGGAAGGAAGCAGCCATAGTGAGTTTCGTCCGGGTTATGGCCGGTCTTCCACCCACAGTTTCCGTGTCGCCACCGCGTCTGGCGCGATGGCCACTTCTCCAGCCCGGATGCATCAATGACCGTCCCGTCGGATCAGGATCGTTCCGAGGAGGCCGGGCTGCCTGCGCCGCCCGCAGATGGCCCCGGCCTGTTTGGTGACGCACCGCAGCCATCCGTGGCGCCCGCCACGCCCTACCGTGTGCTGGCCCGCAAATACCGCCCCACCACATTCGATGACCTGATCGGTCAGGAAACCACCGTCCGTATCCTGCGCAACGCCTTTGCGCTGGGCCGTGTCGCGCATGCCTTCATGCTGACGGGCGTGCGTGGCGTGGGCAAGACCACCACGCGCGGATTATCGCGCGCGCGCTCAACTGCACCGGCCCCGATGGAAAGGGCGGCCCCACGGCGGATCCGTGCGGGGTCTGCCCCAACTGCGTGGCCATTCTGGCCGACCGCCACCCCGATGTGCTGGAGATGGACGCCGCCTCGCGCACGGGCGTGGACGATGTGCGCGAAATCATCGAGGCGACGCGTTTCCGCCCCATGCAGGGGCGCATGAAGGTCTTCATCATCGATGAGGTCCACATGCTCTCGCGCAATGCGTTCAACGCGCTGCTCAAGACGCTGGAGGAGCCGCCCGCGCAGGTCACCTTCATTTTCGCGACCACCGAACTGCGCAAGGTGCCGGTGACCGTCCTGTCACGGTGCCAGACCTTCGCGCTGCGCCGCGTGCCGCAGGTGATGCTGGCGGCGCATTTCGACCGGATCGCGCA
>NZ_BAIO01000343.1 GCF_000613305.1 Komagataeibacter kakiaceti JCM 25156 | reverse complement strand
GCAGGGCGCGGGCCAGCGCCTTGAACGCGGCCTCGGCGATATGATGGCAGTTATGGCCCGCGCGCTGGATCACATGCAGGGTGACAAGGGCGCTCATGGCGAAGGCGCGGAAGAATTCCTCGAACAGTTCCGTATCCATTTCCCCGATCCTGTCCCGCCCGAAGGTGACGGACCACGCAAGGAAGGGACGCCCCGAAATGTCGATCACGGCTTCGCACAGCGCCTCATCCAGCGGGACCGTGGCGCTGCCATAACGGCGGATGCCACGCTTGTCGCCAATCGCCTGCGCGAAGGCCTTGCCCAGCGCGATGCCCGTATCCTCCACCGTGTGGTGGTAGTCGATATGCAGATCCCCCCGGGCGGTCACATCCAGATCGCACATGCTGTGGCGGCCGAGGGCTGTCAGCATATGGTCGAAAAAACCGATCCCGGTGTCGATGCGGGTCTGGCCCGTGCCGTCCAGGTTGATGGTTACGGTAATGTCGGTCTCGCTGGTGGCGCGGTGGACCGTGGCTGTGCGTGGGGTATTCATGCCCCCTCTTCTATAGAAGGGCGCAGCCGGAATCCATACCGATCCCGTGAACGGAAAGCGCGTGCGCGTAGCGGGGGATATTGGCATTGCCGGGCAGTTGCTGCATGGTGTCGCGTCAATTGCTCCCGCCGTCAGGTCAAGGACTGTCAGGGGGCGCCCATTTGCAGGGAACGACCACATGACATCGCTTGATCTCCTTCTGTCGCGGTTTTCCACCGATGCGCTGGCGGAACCGGCCCCGGCGGGCGCGGTGCTGGACAGCATCCTTTCCACCGCCATGCGCGCGCCCGACCATGGCAAGCTGCGCCCATGGCGCTACGTTATCGTGCAGGGCGACGCCCGGGCCGCGGTGGCGCAGCGGGTGGCCGCCAGCATGAAGCGGCTCGACCCCGACGTTGCGCAGGCCAAGGTTGAAAAGCGTCTTTCGCGTTTTTCCACCATGCCCATGACCATCGTGCTGGGCATGCACCTGCGGCCAGAGCACAAGATTCCCCTGATCGAGCAGGAACTTGCCGTCGGCGCGGCGGCCATGAACATTCTCAATGCCTTGCATGCCACGGGCTTTGGCGGCGTATGGGTGAGCGGCGATGTCACCTATGACCCGGAACTCGCGGCCGAGCTGGGCTTTCCTTCACCACATAAGCTGGCGGGCTTCCTGTTCGTGGGCACGCCACAGGCCGGTGCCGTCGTCCCCCCGCGCCGCCCGGTTGATGGGTACGTGGCGCAATGGACGGGGGCTCCCGTGACGTTTGGCGCGGATGCGTAAGCCACTGGATCAGGCGTGCGGACAGGAGCAGGGTAAGTAATGACATATCATGACGTGACCATAATGGGGGGTGGCCCGGCTGGTCTGGCCGCGGCGCTGTCGCTGGAGGCGCAGGGCCTTTCCGTCGCCGTGCTTGAGCGTGCGCCGCATGGTCCCTGGGCGGAACCCGCCTTTGACGGGCGCGAGATTGCGCTGACCCACCATTCGGTCGCGGTGCTCAAGGCGCTTGGCGCGTGGGAACATATCCCGCAGGTGGCGATCTCCGCCCTGCGCGAAGCCCGGATAGAAACCGGGCGCAGCAACCATCCCCTGACCTTTGATACGCACGGGCGTGGCGTCGATGCGCTGGGCTATCTTGTCTCCAATCACAATATCCGGCGCAGCCTGTATCTGGCGGCCAGCAGGCGGCCGGGCATCAGCCTGCTGGCGGGCACATCCACCCGCCATATCCGCCGCATTGGGGAGGATATGACCATCGTGCATGAGCGGGGCGAGATCACATCCCGCCTTGCCGTGGGCGCGGATGGCCGTTTTTCCCAGATCAGGCGGCTACAGCGCATCGGGGCCGTGGTGCATGATTTCCGGCGGTCCATGCTGGTCTGTCGCATGGCGCATGACGTGCCGCATCATCATGTCGCGACCCAATGGTTCGATGACGGGCAGACCATTGCCCTGCTGCCGGTTAACGGCGGGGCGTCATCCATCGTGCTGACCCTGCCATCGGAGCAGATCGAGCGCCTGCGCACGCTGGACCGTGACGCCTTCAATGCCGAGATCATGGAGCGCGTCGGCGGGCGTCTGGGCGGCATGCGGCTGGTCAGTACCCGGCATGCCTATCCACTCAAGGCGGTTTACGCCCACCGTTTCGTGGCGCCCGGTTTCGCGCTGGTGGGGGATGCGGCCGTGGGCATGCACCCCATTACCGCCCATGGCTTCAATCTCGGGCTCAAGGGGCAGGAAAGTCTGGCGCAGGAAGTCGGGGCGGGTCTAGCGCGCGGAGAGTCACCGGGCAGCCTGTCCGTGCTGCGGCGTTTTGAGCGGCGTCACCGCCTGGCAACGATGCCCCTTTTTGCCGCCACCAATGGAATCGCCACACTTTATACGCGTGACGAGCCTGCTTTCCGTATCCTGCGCCAGACCGGGCTGCGGGTGGCGGATGCCATTGCACCGTTCAAGTCGATGGTGACGGGTCTGCTGATGGACCGCCATCGCGCGGCCTAGTGCGGTTTTTCATGTATCGGGCCGTCTTGGGACGAAAGATTTTTTAGCCTGGATGTC
>NZ_BAIO01000344.1 GCF_000613305.1 Komagataeibacter kakiaceti JCM 25156 | reverse complement strand
CGCGCGCCCGAACCTGGGCCGAACGCGTGGAGCGCACCGGCACCGGCGCCCACCCCGAGGACATGCTGGATAACCGTGACCGCGCGCGTGAAATGCTGCTTATGGGCCTGCGGCTGGCGGAAGGGATTTCGACCACCCGCTTTACCCACCGCACCGGCATGAGCGTGCAGGAGGCGACCGATCCTGACATCATGCAGGCCGCCATTACGGAAGGTTACCTGACCCATGATCCGGCCCGCCACACCCTGGCGGCCACGCCAGCGGGGCGGCTGCGGCTGGAAAGCCTGCTTGCCGCGCTGGTGCTTTAGGAAATTTGGCCATACGATGGCGTCCATGCATCCACGGCAGGGAGTTCGCCGCGTGTTTTCCTTTCTCCAGTCCCGTTCCGCCCGGCTTGCCGCATCCGCCGCCGCCTTCATGCTCATGGCCACGACCGTCCATGCCGCGCCTGCCCCCGCACCCGCATCCACGCTGACGCCCCGGAACTGGTGATTGCGGATAACGATTACCTTGGCCCCGGCGGGTCGGACCAGCTTTCCACCATTCCGCTCCTGTTCAACCCGCATGTGCGCGTGCTGGGCCTTACGGTCGTAAGCGGCGATGGATGGGAAAACGCCGAATCCGCGCATCTGCGCCGCCTGCTGGAAATCGTGGGCCGGACGGATGTGCCCGTGGCCGATGGCGCGGTTTATCCGCTGGTCAACACGAAAGCGGACATGCAGGTGCATGAACAGCAGTTCGGCGCAATTCCGTGGAAAGGCGCGTGGGGCGGTCTTGGCGCCATTGACAAGGCCCCGGACGTGCAGCCCCCCGTGCCCCGAATGAAGGAAGGCGCGCCCCATCTCGCCCCCGTGGCGCAGAGCGCGGCGCAGTTCCTGATCGAGCAGGTCCATGCCCACCCGCACGCCGTCACCATCATCGCCGCCGGGCCGCTGACCAATATCGCGCTGGCCATCCGGCAGGATCCGACCTTTGCCGAGACGGCGAAGCAGCTTGTCTTCATGGGCGGCATGCTGGACACGAGCATGGCCTCCATTACCGGCAATGCGGATTTCGCGTCCGATTTCAACATGATCTTCGACCCCGAAGCCGCGCACATCACCCTGACCGCGCCATGGAAGGCCATTACGGTGGTGGGCAGCGTGTCGAACGACCTCATGTTCTCACACGCGTATCTGGACCAGATCACCAGCAAGAAGACGCCGCTGACGGCCTATATGGGCAAATATTACGACCCCCTGCCCCTGTGGGATGAACTGACCAGCGCCGTCGCGGTCGATCCCACGCTGATCACGGCGGCGGTGGATGCACGGATGGATATCGACACCAGCCGTGGCCCGCATTACGGCCATGCCTTCGTGGTGCCCGACGCGCTTGCGCCGCGCAACAGCCCGATGCGCCGGGTCCATATCGTCCGCTCCGTTGACAGCCAGCGCTTCCGGGATGTGTTCCTGCGCGAAGCCCAGACAGACCTGCCGGCACCCGGCGCTGACGGCGGAAAGGCGCATCGCATGCTCCACATGGTCAAGCTGGCGGTTGGTGTCCGGTCGATCGAGGATCTGGCCCTGCGCCAGTCCCTCCAGACCCCGCCGGTTGATGATCTGGACGGCACGGACCCCACGGGCATGCCGTGGTTCCGCACCCGCATGTACCCCCGCCGCGCGGCCGAGATCGTGGATGGCGGGTCGATCTACCGTGTCATCTCGGGCCGGATCCTGTGCCGCCAGCGCATTACCGCCATCCGCCCCGACACGCGTGAGGATGGCACGGCGTGCGCGCTGGTCATGATGCGCCCGGGATCATTCCCGTCAGCCCGCGCGCCATGCGCCCGTTCCAGGCTGGCGCTATCTCCGCCCCGAGGACGCGCCACCGGACCTGTCCGCCCATGGCCATGGCGGCGACGTCCTGCCCGAAGCCCTGCGTAATGAACTGGCTGAACTGTGCCTGATCTGACCATACCCTCCTGCGCGGCGTAACGCGGCTCGTGCTGCTGGGCATGGTGGGGCTGGGCCTGGCCGCCTGCGCCAGTTCGGGCGGCTCACGCTATGGCAATTATTACGAAGGCAAGGCGGCCTACCGGCCGCCCGGTCCGCCAAGCGACCCGTGGCAGCCCTATATCGCCGATGCCTCCAGCCGGTTTTCGGTCCCGCAGGAGTGGATCCGCGCCGTGATCCAGAAGGAATCGGGCGGTCATGAATATATCGATGGCCACCTGACACGCTCGGCCAGCGGGGCGATCGGGCTCATGCAGCTCATGCCGCCCACCTATGCCGACATGCAGCGCCGCAATCATCTGGGGTCCGATCCGTATGACCCGCACAACAACATCCTGGCGGGCACCGCTATATCCGGATCCTGTACGGCCTGTATGGCGCGCCCGGCTTTCTGGCCGCCTATAACGCGGGCACGCAGCGCTGAACGACTATCTGGAAAACGGACGCCCGCTGCCCAGCCAGACGGTACGCTACCTGCGTATCATCACGCCCAACCTGGGCAACGAGGTCGCGCTGAGCGGGCCGCTGGCGGTTTACGGCAGTTCATCCCAGCCCGTCACGGCCACGCCGGTCG
>NZ_BAIO01000345.1 GCF_000613305.1 Komagataeibacter kakiaceti JCM 25156 | reverse complement strand
CGCCGCCACGCGGCGGATATGGGCACGCACCATGCCGTCATGTTCGTTATGCACGCCCGCGGCCAGCCCGCAGCGGGCCACCGCGCTGAAACATTCGGCAGAAGATCGGCCGGAATGCGCGGGAAACGCTCGGGATCGGTGCCGAAAGTGGAGAATTTGAAGGCGCAGGCCCCCGCCGCCGCCATATCGGCAATATGAACCGGCCCATCGGCGGGCGCGATGGTGCCCCACAGGCAAAATCCACGCGCGCCTGCGCCGCTGCTTCCCCGCGCCTTGAGCGCCAGACGCTCGGCGGTGCAGACCAGAAACCCATCATCATACGGCATGTCGGCAATGGTGGTGATGCCCCCGGCGGCGGCGGAGCGGGTGGTCCAGATGAAATCCTCCTGCCCCTTCTGGGAGCGGGAATGGACCTGCGCGTCGATCCCGCCGGGCAGAAGCAGGCTGTCACCATGGTCTTCCGTTGCCACGGCCTGCGGGGGCGTGCCCTGCCCAAAGCGGGAAATGCGCCCGTGATCGACCGCGATCCAGCCATCGCGCAGTACTCCCGCGCAGGTCACGACCGCCCCGGTCAGGACAAGTTCATGCATTTTCGTGATGCTCCCGTAAGATGCTGTCAGACCCGAACAGAAGGCTGGACGGGCTGGATATTGCGGTTTCACCGGTGAACAGGACATCACGCGCGGCATCAAAGACGGTGCATAGCGGGATGTGATCGCTCACCGGGTCGATGCATGTGGCCAGCCGGGCGTACAGATGCCCCGCCATGCCGTGCAGCACGTTTTCATTGCCAGACAGATGCACCGCCTGAAAGGCGGTGACGGCTTCCTGCGCGACCAGCCGGTGCAGCAGGCTGACCTGTAGTTCAAGCGCGCGCCCGGCCATGGGCAGGTAGGAGGCTTCATCCTCCACCCCGTTGGCGACGGGCACCTGATAAAGCGATGCCGGCGCGGCTTCGCGCAGGATGCGGGTGCCCAGATCAACCGCCAGCTTCGTCGCCGCGCCGAATGCGATGTCATGCCCCACACGCAGGCTGAGATTACGCGGCAGGCCGGACAGGTCATCGCGGCACAGGGTCAGGATACGCCCCATGGATCCGCGCGCGTAATGCGCGACCGCCTGCAGCAGCATCTGCACATCCAGCGTCAGTTCCAGCAGCAGCGACCCGCCGGAAGTCAGGATCTCGCCCCCGATCAGAAGCGGGTTGTCATCACAATGGTTGAAGACATGGTGCAGCGCCGTCTCCACCCGCAGCAGGGATGCAAGCAGCGCACCCCCGGTCTGGGGCAGGCAGCGGAAGCATAACGGATCATGAATATGCCCGCGTGAAACCCATGCGTCGCCACGCAGCGCCTGCGTGACGAACGCGGCCACGCGCTTTTCGGCCATCGTGCCGTTATCAAGCGCCGCCCGCCACGGGGCGCGGAACGCGCCAAATCCCGCGCAGGACAGGCCATACACCCCAAGGCTGACCGGCAGTGCGCGCCGCAGCCCGGTTACCGAAAGGGCGACCGTGGCGACCGACAGCGCATTGCTGGACAGGATGGTCATGATGTCCTTCGGCCCCGGAACAAGCGGGGACAGCCCGTGGCGACGCAGCATGGCCATGGCGGGCTGCGGCGCATCATGCCCCGGCACCATGACCTCCCCATCCCCCATCAGGGCCTTGCCGATATGCGACATCAGCCCGACATCGGCGCACCCGATCGAGCCGTAGATGCGCACGACCGGCGTGATCCGGGCATTGAGCAGATCCCGCAGGCACGCGCCAGCGCGGGGGACGCGCCCGTCTGGCCGCTTAACAAGCCATTGAGCCGGATGGCCATGGCCGCCCTGACCTCACGCACGTCAAAGGCCGGACCGGACCCCAGCGCATGCGAACGCAGCAGCCGCCGGGCGTAGGCCGTGGTGTCATCCGTTGGAATATCGCAGTCCTTGAAGGCCCCGACCATGCTGGTGGTGCCATAGACCTCGCTGCCTTCGGCCAGCAGCGACAGCAGGGTGGCATGGCTGGCCGCCATGCGTTTCATCCCTTCGGCCGAAAGGGTTACACAGGCACCATCGGCTATTCTGGCAATCTGTGTCAGGCACAGGTCATGCCCCGTCAGAATAACATCCGTGGTGTGCTGCATCATGCCGTCTCCCCGTGCAGGCAGTGTCGCATTTATGGTGTCAGCGGTCATATGCTTATCCCTGCGCAAGCTATGCCTCCGGCTGCACGGCATGCGCCGGGCCAAAGTATTTCGCACCGGCGGCAAGTGCCGCCAGCGCCGGGATGGCCGCGAACGTGACATAGAAAGCAGGGGCCAGAAGCATGTGCTGCCGCGCCCCGAGCATGTTCAGGAACGCAGGCGCGAAACCGCCAAAAACCACCATCGCGGCGTTATACCCGATCGCGATGCCGCTGGCGCGGACAGGCCGCGGAAAGAGCCCTGCGATACCCAGCGGCGCCACCCCCACATAAAGGGCCACCAGCGCGCATAACCCGGTCTCGACCCCCACCATCGCCAGCAGGCCCGGATGGATGGGCAATGCGGCGGTCAGCAGCACGGGCACCACCGCCAGCGCCAG
>NZ_BAIO01000346.1 GCF_000613305.1 Komagataeibacter kakiaceti JCM 25156 | reverse complement strand
CCGCGCCTCGCCATCCGCTGCGATGGCGAGGGCAACGGCAACCGCGCCGCCATACAGCAGGTCGTGCGCGAACTGGGCCGGATTGACGCGCTGGTGTGCAACGCCGGGATCTATCCCTATGGCGACGTGGCCGAGATGACGGATGAACAGGTTGACGGCGTGCTGGGGCTGAATGTCCGCGCCGTGATGATCGAGACCATCGAGGCCGCGCGCCATATGACGCAGGGCGGGCGGATCGTGCTGATCGGCTCGACCTTTGCCGACCGTTCGCCCTTCCCCGGCATTTCGCTTTATTCCGCGTCCAAATCGGCGCTGAACGGCTTTGCCCGCGGGGCCGCGCGCGATCTTGGCCCGCGCGGCATCACCATCAACGTGGTCCAGCCCGGCCCCATCGACACCGACATGAACCCGGCGACGGGCGCGGCGGCGGACCTGCTGCGCAGCTTCATGTGCCACAAGGAATATGGAAAGATCAGCGATGTCGCGGCCGTGGTCTCGTTCCTGGCCAGCCCGGCGGCGGGTTTCATCACCGGGGCCGCGATGACCACGGATGGCGGTCTGGCCGCCTGATCCGCACGGAATGACCCGGAACGATTTAGTGACAGACAGGCGTTTCCGGGCGCCGCCTTTTTTCGGGAAGGCGGCCTTTCCTGAAGCTTTCTGAACGAAGCTCCACCAGAAACTTCCTTAATGATTTGCGGCTACTGCTTCCGCCGTCCCGTCATCGGGGCGGCACGATGGAAATGGGTCGGCCATGCCCCGCCGCCTGCCTGCGGGCGCGGACCACGGCGGTATCCAGCGCTGAAAGAAACGTGGAGCGGTCCGCCCGCGTAAAACCGCGCCCACCCTGCATGATCGCGCCGGTGGAGCGCAGGTCTTCCATGAGATTACGCATCGCAAGCGCCATGCCGATCGCGTCCTCGTCCAATATCCGCCCGCGCGGGTCCAGCACGCAGGCCCCGCGCGCCACACAGCGCGCAGCAAGTGGAATATCGGCGGAGATGACGATGTCATGCGCGGCCACCTGCTCCGCGATCCAGTCATCCGCCACATCCATGCCCTGCGTCACCACGATACGCTCGATCAGGGGCGAAGCCGGAACCGCGATCATGCGGTTGGACACGACAAAAGTATGCAGCCCGTGCCGCTGGGCCACCCGATAGGTTTCATCACGGACGGGACAGGCATCCGCATCAATGAAAATCCTCGTCATGTAGCGCAGCGCGAAACGCGCATCGAAAGGACATGGGCCGGCGCGTCGTACCGGACCGGAAACAGGCGAAAGGAACATGATGACATGCCGCCTGTCCTATGCCGGGAGCCGGGTGACTGGCAAGGATTACCGGCAGGCGGGATCAGGCCGGAACCCATGGCCGAAGTTACGCTCCCGCGTCACTCCGGGCCATGGGGTGCAGGATCAGGCGTAGAGATCAACGCCGTTTTCGTCGCCCTGGGCGCTGCCGCTGCCCTGTGACGAGGAATTGGCGGAATTCGTTGAACCCGTGGTGGTTTCGGAAATGATGTCGCCGCTTGAATCCTTGACGATGGTGGTGATCGAACCATCGCTGTTGAAGACTTCACTCGTCGTCGTGCTGGAGGAGCTTGACCCCGTCGAGGACGATGAAGAAGAAGAGGAAGACGACGAGCTGCTGCTTGTGGAAGATGTATCAAACAGGCTGGCAAGAGAACTGCTGCTGAGACTTGAGACAGAAGTGGACATCTGAAACTCCCCGGTTAAGGTTGATCTGGCAATGTTAAAACATTGTCATGTCACGCTTCCTGACTTTTTGTGTCAAGCACGATCGGCAATTGTTTCATAAGTACACAAAACGACCGTGAGACCGAAAAGAAATTCGGCCGCCTGCCGCATGATTACTGTCAGAGTTCCGGTTCATGGTTACATTTTCATACATATGAACCTGATGTGATCCCGAACGGGCATCAATGGAGTCCTTCTCCATCACCCGCCCCCGGCATGAACCGGACCAGAATCCGGGTCACCGACAGCCCTGTGCGGACAAGGCACAGCGTCCCGGCATCAGCCTGAAACAGTCATGACATGACCATTTCGCAGCCATTCCAGCCACTTTGATCATCCGATTTGATAATTTGGGAAATTGTGGCTGGGGGACCTGGATTCGAACCAGGGCTGACCGGGTCAGAGCCGGTAGTTCTACCGCTAAACTATCCCCCAGCAAGGAGAAAGCGGCGCGATGCGCTGCGGTGAACAGGCATATAGCCGCCGCTCCCGACCCACGCAAGCCCCGATATGACTTTTATGCAAACTTTCTCTTTTGGCTTGCGTTTTATGCAGAACACTCAACACAATAGGTAATACCTCGTCCGTCACCGGGTTTGGATGCACATGGTCCAGCAGACGCTCAGCGCGAAGACACGACAGCAGGGGCACATGCCCCTTCTCTCCCCCGTGGCGCATCGCCGCGGCATGCACGCGCCGCTTTATGCCGCCATCGACCTGGGCACCCACAACTGCCGGCTGCTCATCGCCCGCGCCGGTGCGCAGGGCCTGCGCGTGATCGACAGTTTCAGCCGCGCGG
>NZ_BAIO01000347.1 GCF_000613305.1 Komagataeibacter kakiaceti JCM 25156 | reverse complement strand
CGCCATAGCTTCCACCGCCGTAACCGCCGCCCGCGTCGTCATCGCCGCCGCCGCCACGGTTGCTGTCCAGCAGCACCAGATCGCCACGGAAGCGGTCCACCACCACTTCGGTCGTGTAGCGGTCCTGACCGCTCTGGTCGGTCCATTTGCGGGTCTGGAGCGAGCCTTCCAGATAGACCTTGCGGCCCTTGCGCAGGAACCGCTCGGCCACGTCGCCAATGCGTTCGTTGAAGATCACCACCCGGTGCCATTCGGTCCGCTCGCGGCGTTCGCCCGATGCGCGGTCATTCCATGTATCGCTGGTCGCCAGCGTGAGCGAGACGATCTTCGCCCCGTTCTGGCTGGTGCGGACCTCCGGGTCCTTGCCCAGATTGCCCACGAGAATGACCTTGTTGACGCTGCCCGCCATATGCTGTCCTGCTGCAGTTCGAGTATCGGGACCGGCAGATGCGGGCCGGAGCCCTGCCGGGAGCCGCCCGGGCCACCTGCTGGCGGCCGTCGCGGATATGCGCGGCGATCCTACAGGAAACTCCGCCTCAATGCGAGGGCGCGCGCAAGGCAGGCCCGCATCGTATGCGCGATATGGCCCGCGGGCCTTGTCGTGGCGGGTGGGGGAAGCCAGATATGGGACCAGCCGGCATGCGATGCCGGGCGGCATCCGGTTCCCCATGGGGAACGGAACAGGGAGAGTTCATGAGTATTTCTTCACGCCCGGCGCAGGTTCCGGCGGGCCAGCATGTCAGCCAGCAGTCAATCCGCGTGCGGGGCGCGCGGGCGCATAACCTGAAAAACGTGGATGTCGACATTCCCCGTGACGCGCTGACGGTCATGACCGGGCTTTCGGGGTCGGGCAAGTCGTCGCTCGCCTTCGACACCATCTATGCCGAAGGGCAGCGCCGCTACGTGGAAAGTCTTTCGGCCTATGCGCGGCAGTTCCTTGAACTGATGGGCAAGCCCGATGTCGATTCGATCGAGGGGCTGTCCCCCGCCATTTCCATCGAGCAGAAGACCACATCCAGGAATCCCCGTTCCACTGTCGGCACGGTGACGGAGGTGCATGACTACATGCGCCTGCTGTGGGCGCGCGCGGGCGTGCCCTATTCCCCCGCCACCGGCCTGCCGATCGAGGCGCAGACGATCAGCCAGATGGTGGACCGTGTCATGGCCATGCCCGAGGGCACGCGCCTCATGCTGCTGGCCCCGGTGCTGCGCGACCGCAAGGGCGAGTGCAAAAAGGAACTGGCGGAACTCCAGCGCAAGGGTTTCACGCGCGTCAAGGTGGATGGCACGCTCTACACCATCGAGGAGGTGCCGGATCTCAACCGCCGCCTGCGCCACACGGTGGAGGCCGTGGTGGACCGCGTGGTGGTGAAGGAAGGAATCGAAAGCCGCCTGGCGGACAGTTTCGAGACCGCGCTCGGCCTGTCCGACGGTCTGGTCTATGCCGAGGATGTGGTGAAGAACGCGCCCGAGGGCAGTGAGCCGCCCCGCACGGTGTTTTCCTCCCGCTTCGCCTGCCCCGTCAGCGGTTTCACGCTGGAGGAGGTCGAGCCGCGCCTGTTCTCCTTCAACGCGCCGCAGGGGGCCTGCCCCGCCTGTGACGGGATCGGGCAGGAAACATTTTTCGATCCCCGCCTGATCGTGCCTGACGAATCGCTCTCGCTGGGCGCCGGGGCCATCGCCCCGTGGCGCAGCAGCCAGAGCCCGTACTACACCCAGACCCTCGCCGCCATCGCGGCGCATTACGGCGTGTCGATGGACACCCCGTGGGAAGACCTGCCCGAAGGCGTGCGCGATGTGATCCTGGAGGGCGGGAAAGACCCGATCGAGTTCACCTATCGCGACGAGCGGCGCAGCTACAGCCTGACCAAGCCATTCGAGGGCGTCGTGACCAACCTGCGCCGACGCATGGCGGAAACCGACAGCGCATGGGTGCGTGAGGAACTGTCGCGCTACCAGTCCGAAAAGCCCTGCCATGTGTGTGACGGCGCGCGCCTGCGGCCCGAGGCCCTGTCCGTGCGGGTGGCGGGCATGAACATCGCGCAGGCGTCGGATATGCCGATCAGCCGGGCGCTGGAATGGTTCGGCACGGTGGAGGCCACGCTTACGCCCCAGCGCGCCGAGATCGCGCACCGCATATTGCGTGAAATCCTCGACCGCCTGCGCTTTCTGGATGATGTGGGGCTGGATTACCTGACGCTTTCACGCGGGTCGGCCACGCTTTCGGGCGGGGAGAGCCAGCGCATCCGGCTGGCCAGCCAGATCGGCTCCGGCCTGACCGGGGTGCTGTACGTGCTGGATGAACCCTCCATCGGCCTGCACCAGCGCGATAACGAGCGCCTGCTGGGCACGCTGGACCGGCTCAAGAAACTGGGCAACACGCTCATCGTGGTCGAGCATGATGAGGACGCGATCCGCGCCGCCGACTGGCTGATCGACATGGGGCCGGGGGCCGGGGTGAATGGCGGCCATATCGTGGCCGCGGGCACCCCGGCGGAAGTCGCGGCCAACCCCGCCAGCCTGACGGGGGACTACCTGTCG
>NZ_BAIO01000348.1 GCF_000613305.1 Komagataeibacter kakiaceti JCM 25156 | reverse complement strand
GCCGCCGCGCGCAGCATGGCGGGCAGGTGATCGGCGAAGATCAGGTTATCCCCCAGTATCAGCGCGCAGCGCGTCCGCCAGCCAGTCCCCCGCGATGAGGAACGCCTGCGCGATTCCATCGGGCGTGGGCTGGACACGGTAGGCGAAGCGCACGCCAAGCTGCGCCCCGTCACCCAGAAGGCGCTGGAACTGCGGCAGGTCCTGCGGTGTGGAAATGATCATGATATCGCGGATTCCCGCCATCATCAGCGTGCAGAGCGGGTAATAGATCATGGGTTTGTCATACACGGGCAGCATCTGCTTGCTCATCGCCAGCGTCATCGGGTGCAGCCGCGTGCCCGAACCGCCCGCCAGCAGGATACCCCTGGTGGCGGGGGCGTGTGTGTCGGCATGATGGGTCATGCCGTCAGGCCACCCGTCCCATGTGCCGGCCGTCGTCATGGTGTCTGGCGCGGATGGCCCGCCACCATGGGGCATGGTCGATATACCAGCGCACGGTCAGGTCCAGCCCGCTTTCAAAGTCATGCCGCGCTTTCCAGCCCAGCGCCCGTTCCGCGTGCGTGGGGTCGATCTCATAGCGGAAATCATGCCCCGGCCTGTCCGGCACATGGCGGATCAGGCGGGCATGCGGCCCGGCGGGATCGGGGCGCAGCCGGTCGATGACGGCGCAGATGGCGTGGACCACCTCAAGGTTGGTGCGGGGCTGGCGCGCGCCGATGGCGTAGGTTTCGCCCGGGCGGCCATGCTCCATCGCGCGGACCAGCGCCTCCGCGTGGTCGGTGACGAACAGCCAGTCGCGTATGTTGTCGCCCGCGCCATAGACCGGCAACGTCCTGCCCTGCAGGGCGTTGATGATGGTGAGCGGCACGAGTTTTTCAGGGAAATGCCAGATACCGTAATTATTGGTGGTGTTGGTAATGAACGTCGGCAGGCCATAGGTGTGATGCCAGGCGCGCACCAGATGGTCCGACGCCGCCTTGCTGGCGGAATAGGGGCTGCTGGGGTTGTAGGGCGTGGCTTCGGTAAAGGGGGAATCATGCGGGTCCAGCATGCCGAATACCTCATCGGTCGAGACATGATGGAAGCGGAAAGCCATCTGCCGCGCGGGCGGCAGGCCCTGCCAGTAGGCCCGCGCCGCCTCCAGCATGGAAAAGGTGCCCATGATATTGGACCGCATGAACACACCCGCACTGTCTATGGAACGGTCCACATGGCTTTCCGCCGCCAGATGCATGACCGCATCGGGGCGGAAGGAGGCAAAGACATCCCGCATCGCCGCCGTGTCGCCTATATCGCAGCGCCGGAAGCCGTAGCGGCTGTCCGCCGCCACTTCCGCCACCGCGTCGGGGCTGGCGGCGTAGGTCAGGCTGTCGATATTGAGGACATCGTGGCCGGTCTTCCTGATCAGGTGGCGCACCACGGCCGACCCGATAAAGCCGCACCCACCGGTTACTAAAACGCGCATGGCAATCCATCACATCAAAAATGCTAACAGACAGGTGAAATGTTAATATCTCCCCAATAGTCGTCTGGTATTTCCCGTTTCATGATTGCATGCGATGGTTTCCCTCCAGCCCGTTCGGGCTGAGTAACAAGGTCATCCTACCTTCGCGACCAAGGCCGCCCGCATGATGCTTCCGATGCGCTGGACAATGCTGATCCTGACAGCCCTGCCCATGACATGTCAGGCCACGACCGCATCGGCCGCGCCGCTGCCCGATGCCGCGATCAGCCTGCGGCAGGACATCCAGCGCGAACTCGGCCCCCAGCACACACGCCTGTCACCACGCCAGACCCAGCGCGCCATGGAACTGGGCATGGACATGCTCGATCAGACCGGCAACTGGCCCGCCGATACGCAGGCCATTCTGGTTGTGGATCGCGCGCCCGCCGTCCAGCGCCTGTGGTTCGTGCTGGCTGACCCCGCGGCGCACGCGCTGGTCCCGCTGGGCATGGTGGCGGTGAGTACGGGGCGGCCGGGGCGCAAGGAACATTTCCGTACGCCGGTGGGCATATTTTTCAATGACGGGCAGATTTACGGCTATCGCGCGCTTGGCACCAAAAACGAACACGGCATCCGTGGCAATGGCGACAAGGGCATGCGGGTGTGGGATTTCGGCTGGCAGACAACGGAAGACTGGCACCATAGGGGCGCGCTGGCGGTGGTGCGGCTGGAGATGCACGCAACCGACCCCACCTTTCTCGAATCCCGGCTGGGGCAGGCGGATTCCGAAGGGTGCATTCGCATACCCGCGCGCGTGAACAGCTTTATCGACCGCCATGGCCTGCTGGACCGCCAGCTTGACCTCATGGCGCGAGACGACACCCCGAACGCCCGCGCCGTGCGCGCCCTGCTGGGGGCGGAACATATGCCCGGCCCGCTGGAAGGGGATCGGGTGGTGGTGGTGGATTCATCCGACCCGCAGGCCGTTGCGTCCGACCCGGAAAAGGCGCGGAGAATACAGGACAGTTTCGCCCAGTACCTTGCGGCATCGGCATCGCCGCCAGCACAATCGCCCACGCCCA
>NZ_BAIO01000349.1 GCF_000613305.1 Komagataeibacter kakiaceti JCM 25156 | reverse complement strand
GGCACGGACTTACACCCGCGCGGCGGATCCATACACCCCGCTGCGCGCAGGCGGCGGGGACCGGGCCGCCCCTTGTGTGAAAAAGGGGTTACGGCGCGGTGTTGCGCAGGGTCTCACCCTGATAACGCCCGGTCAGCGTATTGAGAAACGCCACGATATCCGCCACGTCCTGATCGGAAATATTATGGTCCGGGGTCTGGTAGCGCGCCATGTCACGCACCGCCTGATCCAGTGTCTTGACGCTGCCATCATGGAAATAGGGGGCCGTCAGCGCGATATTGCGCAGGTTGGGCACCTTGAAGCGCTCCATGTCCGCCGGGTTGTGGGTGACTTCAAAACGCCCCTTGTCCGCATCGGTCAGCGCGCCACCACGGGCGGCGAAGTAATTCCCTTCCAGCCCCATCGGCTCGAACGCCTGCCCCCCCATGGACGGCCCCGTATGGCAGCCCGCGCAGCCAATATCCTTGAACAGGGCATAGCCGTGCTTTTCCTGGGTGTTCAGGGCCGCGTCATCGCCCTTCAGGTACTGGTCGAAGCGGCTGTCGGGGGTGATCAGCGTCTTTTCATATTCCGCGATCGCCTCCGTAATGGTGGCCTCGTTGATCGCGTCGCTGCCAAAGGCCGCCTGGAAATCCGCGATGTAGGTCGGGTCCACCTGAAGGTGTGACGCGACCACCGACCAGTCATGCGACCCCATTTCCACCGGGTTCATGACCGGACCCGCCGCCTGTTCGGCCAGGGTTGCGGCGCGACCGTTCCAGAACTGGCTTTTGTTGAACGCCGCGTTGAAGACCGTGGGCACGTTGATCGGGCCTTTCTGCCCGTTGATGCCGGTTGCCGTAACCAGACCGTCAACCCCGCCATGCTGGAGGCTGTGGCAGCTTGCGCAACTCAGCCCGCCATT
This sequence comes from Komagataeibacter kakiaceti JCM 25156, assembly GCF_000613305.1. The sequence continues at coordinate 1,614 of NZ_BAIO01000349.1, read as the reverse complement.
GCCGGACAACTGGCGGTCAAAGAACAGGCGCTGGCCCAGTGCGACCTTGTGGCTGTCCACCGGCAGGGATTCGGGCACCGGCTGCACCGGTTCCGCCGCGAAACGGTCGGCCACGCCCTGTGTGGCGTAATGCTGGCGGCGTACCTGCGCGATCCATGCCAGCATGCTGTCACGCTGCGTGGCGGACAGATGGGCATGCCAGTGCATGAGCAGGTACATGGTGGGGGGCATGCGGTTCTGGCGGATGACTTCCTCGATCCGGGCCAGCGGTTCCTGATCCGGCACCTGGCCGGTCTGGAGCGCATTGATCACCGGCTCCACGCGGAAATGGCGCAGCCCCTGCTCGCGGTCGCCGCTCATGAGGCTGTGGGCCACGGGAACGTTGAAGTAGAATGGCAGGTCAACCTTGGCCGCGTGGCAGTAATCGCACCGGGCCTCACGGATGACATTCAGCGCGGCGGAAGACGTTTCATCCACCGAGGTTGCCGCCGGGGCGGGTGCCGTTACATGATCGAAATGTTCAAGATAGGCGACCGTCCCGCCATAAACCACGCCGCCGATGGCAACCGCCGCCAGAACCGCCTTTCTTACCGACATGCAAAACCCTTTCCCTTGCCTGATGAGGGGTTCTGGCCGATTCAGGAATTATTTGTCAAAGTAATCATTTCGATAGAAACGATTAAATCTTTCGATCACCCGCCCCTGTCGCGCCATCCGCCTCTGTCAGCATAGCTTCGCGTACCCGTTGGCGTGCGACATTGACATAGATGGTATCAAGATCGATTCCGATTCCCCGCCCGCCTTCACGCACCGCCGCCACCAGCGTGGTGCCCGTGCCCATGAAGGGGTCCAGCACCACCGGCGCGCTCTTGCCATGCAGGCGGATGCACATCTGCGGCAGCATGACGGGAAAGGTGCCGGGATGGTGGAATTTCTGCGCCCTGCCCTGCACGGTTTCGTAGGGAATGAACCATGTATCGCCCCGGCAGCGGCGGTCCTGCCGGTGGCCGCGACGGGCGATGTTCGACTTGTCCATGTAGGGCACGCCGATGTCGAGTCGGCTCAGCGCCACATCCCCCGTCAGGGTCAGGTGGAACAGGTGTTCGTGGTTGCGGTTGACGTAGCGCGGGCTGTTGACCGGCTTGAAGTGGCCATGCGTGTCCGACCCGACCGAGATCGACTTGACCCATGAAATATGGTTCTGCAGCACGAATAGGTCACGCAGCCGCACCATGAGTTCAAACGGAATCCACGGCTGCGCGGATGACCCGGCCACGTTGAGGAAAAACGAGCCATCGGGCCGCATCACGCGCCGGACTTCCCGCGCCACCTCCACCATCCAGTCCAGATAACCGTTCTCATCCAGCCGGTCGCGATAGGTGTGGTATTTCAGCCCGATGTTATAGGGCGGCGAGGTCACGACCACATCCACACTGTCCGCTTCCATGCGGCGCAGCGCACGGATGCAGTCCCCACGCACCAGCAGATGCGGCCCTTCGGTATAACGGATGCTCCGTGGCGCGCGGGAAGGAGATGCGCTCTCCTGCGCCGCGCGGGGTCGCCCTGTCATGGTGGTATGCTCTTCACTGCGCGCCGGGGCGGGTCTCGTGTCTG
>NZ_BAIO01000350.1 GCF_000613305.1 Komagataeibacter kakiaceti JCM 25156 | reverse complement strand
CCAGACCGGTGCAGCATGGTCTGGAAGCGCTCGCGGTCCTCGGCCCGGTCGATCGCATCGGCGGGCGTGCCGAGCAGCGGGATGCCCGCCGCCTCCAGCGCGTGCGACAGCTTGAGCGGCGTCTGGCCGCCATACTGCACGATGCAGCCCAGCACCGTGCCATTTTCCTGTTCGCGCCGGATCAGGGCGATCACGTCCTCGGCCGTCAGCGGTTCGAAATACAGGCGGTCGGAGGTGTCGTAATCGGTGGAGACGGTCTCGGGGTTGCAGTTGACCATGATCGTCTCGAAACCGGCCTCACGCAGGGCGTAGGCGGCATGGACGCAGCAGTAGTCGAACTCGATCCCCTGGCCGATGCGGTTCGGCCCGCCGCCCAGGATCACGATCTTCCTGCGGTCGGTCGGCCTGCTTTCGCATTCCGGCACGCCATATCCCCCTTCAAAGGTGGAATACATGTACGGCGTGGGGGACGCGAACTCACCCGCGCAGGTGTCGATGCGCTTGTAGACCGGCAGCACGCCCCGGCTTTCCCGCAGCTTCGCGATTTCATCCGCGCTGGTGCCGGACAGGCGGGCAAGCTGGATGTCCGAAAAGCCCATGGCCTTGAGCGCGCGCAGGCTGTCGGCGTCCTCGGGCAGGCCGTCGCGCATGATCGTATGTTCAGCCGCGACGATCCTGGCCAGTTCGCGCAGGAACCACGGCTCGAAGCGGCAGGTGTCGTGGATGTCCTCCACGCTCAGCCCGGCGCGCAGGGCCTGCGCGGCCATGAGGATACGCTCGGGCCGGGGCTGTGAAAGTGCCGCGCGGAAGGCGTCGGGGCCGCCATCGCCCGGCACTTCGACCGGGTCCAGACCCGCCAGCCCGATTTCCATCGAGCGCAGGCCCTTCTGCAGCGCCTCGGGGAAGGAGCGGCCGATGGCCATCGCCTCGCCCACCGATTTCATGCTGGTGGACAGCAGGGCGGGCGTGCCGGGGAATTTCTCGAACGTGAAGCGCGGGATCTTGACCACGACATAATCGATCGTCGGCTCGAACGACGCGGGCGTGCTGCCGGTAATGTCATTGGTCAGTTCATCGAGCGTGTAGCCCACCGCCAGCTTGGCCGCGACCTTGGCGATGGGAAAGCCCGTCGCCTTCGAGGCGAGGGCGGACGAGCGCGACACGCGCGGGTTCATCTCGATCACCACCACGCGCCCATCGACGGGGTTGATGCCGAACTGCACGTTCGAGCCCCCCGTTTCCACCCCGATCTTGCGCAGGCAGGCCAGCGACATGTCACGCAGGCGCTGGTATTCCTTGTCCGTCAGGGTCAGGGCCGGGGCCACGGTGATGGAATCACCGGTATGCACGCCCATCGGTCGATGTTCTCGATGGAGCAGATGATGATGCAGTTGTCGGCGCTGTCGCGCACGACCTCCATCTCGTATTCCTTCCAGCCCAGCACGGATTCCTCGATCAGGACTTCCGTGGTGGGGGAGGCGTCGAGGCCGGAGGTGACGATGCGGTCGAATTCCTCGCGGTTGTAGGCGATGCCGCCGCCCGAGCCGCCCATGGTGAAGGATGGGCGGATGACCGCGGGCAGGCCCACATTGCCCAAGGCCGCGCGGGCTTCCTCCAGCGTGTGGGCGATCAGGCTGCGCGGGCTTTCGATGCCGATGGAGTCCATGGCCTCGCGGAATTTCTGCCTGTCCTCGGCCCGGTCGATCACCTCGCGTTCGCGCCGATCAGTTCGACGCCATGCTTTTTCAGGAATCCCGACTTGTCCAGCGCCATGGCCGTGTTCAGCGCGGTCTGGCCACCCATGGTGGGCAGCACGGCGTCGGGCTTTTCACGTTCGATGATGCGCTCGACGAATTCCGGGGTGATCGGCTCGATATAGGTCGCGTCCGCCAGCCCCGGATCAGTCATGATCGTGGCGGGGTTGGAGTTGACCAGAATGACGCGGTACCCTTCCTCACGCAGGGCCTTGCAGGCCTGTGCGCCGGAATAGTCGAATTCGCACGCCTGACCGATCACGATCGGGCCGGCGCCGATAATCAGGATGGAGCTGATGTCTGTCCGTTTTGGCATGTCGGGGCGGCTTTCAGGCGGCTTTGGTTGTGGTGTCGATCAGATCGACAAAACGGCGGAACAGGTAATGGCTGTCGGACGGGCCGGGGCTGGCTTCGGGTGGTACTGCACCGAAAACGCCGGGTAGCGGCTGGTGGCGATCCCTTCGTTCGATCCGTCGAACAGGCTGACATGGGTGGCGCGCACATCGGCGGGCAGGGATTTGTCATCCACCGCGAACCCGTGGTTCTGGCTGGTGATTTCCACCTTGCCCGTGGCCAGATCCTTGACAGGCTGGTTCGCGCCACGATGCCCGCGCGCCAGCTTGTAGGTCTTTGCCCCCAGCGCCAGCGCCAGAAGCTGATGGCCCAGGCAGATGCCGAACAGCGGCTTGCCCGCCTCCAGCACGCCACGGATGGCGGGCACGGCGTATTCGGCCGTCGCCGCCGGGTCGCCCGGCCCGTT